>JAFCZU010000655.1 GCA_019314185.1 Deltaproteobacteria bacterium
CTTTCCATTCAGGCCCATCCCAGCCTGAAACAGGCTTCTGCCGGTTTTGAAAGGGAAAACAGTCTTGGAATCCCATTGAATGCCTTTAACAGGAATTATAAGGATAATAATCACAAGCCGGAGTGTATTTGTGCCTTGACCCCTTTCTGGGCATTGAACGGTTTTCGCAAAATATCAGGCATTCTTTCACTCATGGAAAAAATTTGCCCGCAAAACTTTAACAAGGAGCTTGCTGATCTTCGAAATCAGCCCGATCATGTTGGCTTAAAAAGATTTTTTAATGATCTGATGACAATGGATTCTGATCGACAAAAACTTCTTATAAACGACGCAGTAAGAAATGCGCAAAAGCTTTCGGAATATAATAAAGTCTTTGAGTGGATGGTTAATCTGCACAATGAGTATCAGGAAGATATCGGAATTTTTTCTCCTGTAATATTAAATTTGATTTGCCTTGAGCCGGGTCAGGCCATGTTTCTTCCGGCAGGTGAGTTTCATGCTTATCTTGATGGAGTGGGAATAGAGTTGATGGCAAATTCGGATAATGTGTTAAGGGGCGGGCTTACACCAAAACATGTTGATGTTCCTGAGCTTTTAAAGGTTCTCAACTTTGAAGAAAGGGAAATAAATATACTTTCAGCACAGAAAAGAAGTAATTCTGAGTATGTATATTTAACCCCGGCAGATGAATTTGAGCTGTCTGTAATTACTGATGACAAAAGTATAGACTATACAAGTTCTGAAAAAAGGGGTGTTGAGATAATACTTTGCATTGATGGAGAGGCGATAATAAACGATATTGTTAAAAATGTTTCTGTTGTCCTTGTTAAGGGAGCATCTGCTGTTATCCCTGCTTCTGTCAAAAAATACGGCATTAAAGGTGAGGGCACACTTTATAAGGCTTCGGTTCCTGTATAGTAAAACTGCCTTTATCAAATATACTCGCTACATAACCTTTGGATGCCTATGGTCTCAAAGCAGAATGAGATGATACCGGTTTATTGACTTTGATGAGGACATTGTTTACAGGATATGCGGTGAGAAGAGGGTAGGAATATCGAAAGACAATACCGTTAAACTTAACAATCTGAGACAGTTATATGCTTGTGGGCGTTTTGAAAGCGTTCCCCCTGGTTTGCGGAAACGTTTGAAAGGTTATAAAAAGTGTCGGCTCCCGAAGAAATACATAAACTTGTTGAGCGGTTTGACCGCAATCTTGATGCTTATCAATCAGGCAAATACAACGAGGCCCAGGTTCGACAGGAATTTATCAACCCCTTCTTTAATGCTCTTGGTTGGGATATTTACAACAAGCAAGGCTATGCGGAAGCTTACAAGGATGTAATCCATGAAGATGCGATTAAAGTAGGCAGCGTCGTAAAAGCCCCCGATTACTGCTTCCGTATCGGCGGGACACGGAAATTCTTTCTCGAAGCAAAGCAAAGCGTGGAACTGCCGAGGTTGATACCGCCTTTCTCGAAGAAATTGATCGGTGGCGTGAAATACTGGCGCATAACATTGCCCTGCGGAATCCCGGTCTTACGATACGCGAACTGAACTTTGCCGTGCAATGTACCATCGACCGTATTGTTTTTCTGCGAATATGTGAAGACAGAGGTGTCGAACTATACGGGCGTCTTATGTCTTTGAAAAACGGCACACAAGTTTATCGACGATTGTGCCAACTTTTCCGGCAGGCCGATGATCGTTATAACTCCGGCCTTTTCCACTTCAGAAAGGAAAACTTACACTTGATCTCACAATTGATGACAAAACCCTCAAGGATATTTTTAAAAATCTCTATTATCCGGACAGCCCGTATGAATTTTCTGTCTTTCAATCAGATATTTTAGGGCAGGTTTATGAACGGTTCCTGGGAAAAGTAATTCGTCTTACCCCCGGTAACAGGGCCGTCGTTGAAAATAAGCCGGAGATCAAAAAGGCAGGAGGCGTCTATTACACTCCCACCTATATAGTTGATTACATCGTACGGAGATCAAAAAGGCAGGAGGCGTCTATTACACTCCCACCTATATAGTTGATTACATCGTAAAACATACAGTCGGCGAGCTTGTTAATGGCAAAAAGCCAGGCCCCCGTGGAGCGGTGAGCAAACTGAAAATCCTGGACCCGGCCTGCGGTTCCGGTTCATTTTTAATCGGCGCTTATCAGTATCCCCCCTGTGTCAGGGTAGTTGTCGCATGGTTTGAAAAATAAAAAACAAAATTTGAGCAGGTGGCGCAAGGTGAGAATTAATGGCAAACTATTCGACATACACAGATGAATTTAAAGAAGCAATGGTTCAGAAAATTCTGGTAAATCC
>JAFCZU010000208.1 GCA_019314185.1 Deltaproteobacteria bacterium
TTATCATTGCAAAGCCGAAATAAAAATGACCAATAAATCAAAAATCAGTTAAAAAAGGAGGTTTAAAATGATTAGAAAACTTAGACAAAGGAAAGCAAGGAATGAAAAAGGTTTTACACTGATCGAGCTGATGATCGTCATCGCGATTATCGGTATCCTGGCAGCCATCGCTATCCCGAATTTCCTGTCCTATCGTACAAGGGGACAGAATACTGCTGCCATAAGTAACGCCAAGAATTTCTATAATACCGCGATGGCCTACTTTGCCGATACCAGTAGTACCGGCACATCGGTCGATGGTACTAATATTCCAACTGGCTTTGTTGTAGATACTAATGTTGCAATTGGTGGAGGGCCGATGACAGATACCAGTGGGGATGTTAGTGCAGGTGACATGACGTTCAGCCACACCAAGTCAACCACGGTCTATACCCTTCAGGACGATGGCACTGTAAGTCCTTAATTAAACATTATGTTACTTAATAATAAAAAAGGAGGGGCATCATTGCCCCTCTTTTTTTATTCTCTCCAGAACAACTAAAATAGGAAAAACCAGAGAGCAGTTTAATGCTTTTAATAAGCTTGCTATGCATTAAAAAGTTTATACAAAAACAGCAGACATAGGCTCAGATTGTTAAATCTACCGCATAGTATCTGTTACGATCTTTCCAGTATTGTCGCTTGGCTGCCAGAGCATCAAACCTTTTAATAATGGCCTCTTTTTTGTCATTAAAATCTAATCTTTACAACCTCGTCATTACCTTCTATAACAACAAACAACCTTTGACGGTTCAAAAGGGGCCAATTTGCTATAATGGATAATTTTTTCAAAATAAGGCGTAAAGAGATAATCGTCTGCCTGTTTTTTGTCGCGTCATCCATTTTTGTATATTTACAAGTAATAAATTATGATTTTATTTACTTCGATGATGAACTTTACGTTATTGACAACCCAAACGTTAAGGCCGGATTAACCCGCGAAAGCATCATCTGGGCCTTTTCCGCTGATTACGCAGTCAACTGGCATCCTCTTACATGGCTTTCTCACATGCTTGATATTGAGCTTTATGGCTTGAGTCCCATGGGACACCACTTAACAAACCTTCAGATCCACACAGTAAATACAGTCTTATTGTTTATTCTTCTTAATTGGATGACAGGGGCTATCTGGCCAAGCAGCTTTGTGGCCGCCCTTTTTGCCGTACATCCGTTGCATGTGGAGTCTGTCGCATGGGTGGCTGAACGAAAGGATGTGTTGTGCGCCTTTTTCTGGATTCTCAGCATATTGGCATATGTGAGATATACAAGGAATCAGTCAAAAATGAATTATTTATTGGTTGTTATTTTGTTTGCTTTTGGGCTGATGTCAAAACCGATGATAGTCACCTTACCTTTTACGCTACTTTTGCTTGATTTTTGGCCTCTTTCACGTTTTGAACCAAAAACTTGTAAAACACAAACATCTGCCTATCGAATCCTTGTCGCCTTAATTTGGGAAAAGATTCCCCTGTTTGCTTTATCGGTAATTTCGAGCATTATTACGTTTTCTGTTCAGCAGTATGGAGGTGCAGTTAGATCTCTGGAAACTATTCCCTTAATGATGCGCGTCTCCAATGCACTTGTATCTTATACAAGCTATATTATAAAGATGTGCTGGCCAACAAATCTGGCCTTTTATTATCCGTATAATGAATTGCCGGTTGGAAGTGTGCTGGTATCCGGCCTTTTGTTCCTATGCATATCGGCTATGATTATTGTAGCATCATGCCGGCTACCTTATCTTACCACAGGATGGCTGTGGTATCTTGGCACCCTTATTCCTGTTATTGGACTGGTTCAGGTGGGCTCTCAAAGCATGGCTGATAGATACACCTATATACCACTTATCGGCCTTTTCATTATAGTTGCATGGGGAATGCGGGATATCGCTACAAAATGGCAAAGTCAAAAGGTTTTGTTGTCAATATTTTCAAGCATAGTGCTTATTTTTTTTATGATATGCTCATGGTTTCAAGCAGGACACTGGCAAAACGGCATTACCCTTTTTAAGCATACTCTTGCTGTGACGCAGAATAACAGTGTAGCCCATTGCGAACTGGGACATGCTCTGATGAGAAATGAAAACCTCGATGAAGCGGTTATTCAATTTTACAAAGCGTTGAGAATAAATCCGAACTATGAAGCGGCTCACACCAACCTGGGCTATACACTGGCCCGTCAAGGCAAAGTTAATGATGCGATTTATCATTATAATAAAACATTACATATAAATCGGGACAATGCCAAAGCCCACAACAATCTTGGAGTCCTCCTTGCCGACAAGGGAAAATTTAATGAAGCGTTTTATCATTATCAAGAAGCTCTGCGGATAAATCCAAAGTATGCCGGAGCATATTATAATTTAGGAAAGATCTATGCAAATAAAGGAAAAATCGAAGACGCAATCCTCTATTACAAAAAAACATTGCAAGTCAGCCCGAGTATGCCAGCGGCTTTATACAATCTATCGTGGATCGGGGCTACGAGTGAAGATGATAAATTTAGAAACAGCATTGAGGCGATTAAACTGGCAGAAAAACTCTGTAAACTTCAAAATTACAGTCAACCTTTGTCTCTGGATGCACTTGCCGCAGCCTATGCAAAGGCGGGAAGGTTTAAAGAGGCTGTATTAACAGCTCAGAAAGGGGTTGAACTGGCCCTGAAGATGGGCCCAAAAGAGCTGGCTCTGAGTTTAGAAAAGAGGCTAAGGTTATATCAGGCAGGCCACCCTTATCGTCAGACACGGCCTGAAAAAGGTAACAGCTAATATGGTTAGCGCTAAAACTGATTTTCGCATAGTCTTTTTAGTGAGTCTGTGTTTAATTATTGCCATTATTATTCCTTACCGACAGGTCGTTAACTTTGACTTTGTCGGTTATGACGACGCATTGTATGTTACCGACAGTCTTAATGTTCAGAACGGTTTTACAGTTAAAGGGGTTAAATGGGCTTTTGCTACTTTTCATTCGGCAAATTGGCATCCGATAACCTGGCTTTCTCATATGCTGGATTGCGAGCTTTATGGATTGAATCCTATGGGACACCACTGGACCAATTTGCAGTTTCATATTGCAAACACCCTGTTGTTGTTTTTCATTCTTCAATATATGACCGGAGCGTTATGGAAAAGCGCTTTTGTAGCCGCACTTTTTGCATTACATCCCCTTCATGTGGAATCGGTTGCATGGATTGCGGAACGGAAAGACGTCCTAAGCGCCTTTTTCGGATTACTGTCGATTGCCGCATACTGTCGTTATGTTGAAAATCCCCGGATTGTTAATTATCTATTGATTATTCTATTGCTTGGTCTTGGGCTTATGGCAAAGCCTATGCTTGTCACCATTCCATTTGTTTTCCTTTTGCTTGATTTATGGCCTCTTAACCGGCTTAAATTTCATAAAAATGCGTGTGCCAATGCGGTTGAGTTTTTTGGCTTTAAAGCAATTTTACAGCTTGTTTGGGAGAAGATACCTCTTTTTGTTCTGGTTACAATTGTAAGCGTGTTGACCTTTATAGCTCAACAAAGCGAAGGAGCTGTGAAAGCTTTGGAGGCTTTATCACTAAAAACTCGCATAGCTAACGCTCTTATTTCATATGTAATTTATATTGCTAAGGCAATCTGGCCCATTAACTTAGCAGTCTTTTATCCGTATCCTAAAGACTTGCAGATGTGGAAGGCTGCAGGAGCGGGTTTGTTGCTGTTGGGTGCATTTTTTTTAGTGTTCAGAACAATGAAGACCAAACCTTATCTTTTTGTTGGATGGCTATGGTATATAGGAACCCTTGTGCCGGTTATCGGATTAATACAGGTCGGTGAACAGGCCATGGCGGATAGATACACATATATCCCTTTGGTAGGGCTATTTATCATTTTTGCATGGGGTGTTTCAGACCTTTTTACAAAATGGCAATATCGAAAAATCTTTATTGGAGTATCTGCCACTATAATACTCACAGCCTTGACAGCAAATACTTACCAACAGCTAATGCATTGGCAAAATGGTATTACGCTATTTGAAAATGCCATTAAAGTAACTGAAAATAACTATCAAGCGCACAACAATCTAGGGACAGCATTGGATCCGTTAGATCTTGATGGAGCCATTTCCCATTATAAAGAGGCATTGAAAATTAAACCAGACTTTGCCACGGCGTTTTACAATATTGGGAATCCTTTAGCAAAGCAGGGTTTGATAAATGAAGCCATCGACCATTATTTAGAAGCATTGCGTATAAAGCCTAACTATGCGGAAGCGCACAACAATCTGGGTACAGCTCTTACAAAAAAGGGAAATTATGATGAGGCGATTTTACACTTCAAAAAAGCCCTTAAAATCAATTCTCAACTAATTGAAGCTCGTAATAATCTTGCAAATTTATTATTTCTGCAGGGTAAGCCTGATGAAGCAATTTTCCATTATAATGAGATTCTAAAAAGCAATCCCGAATATGTTGATGCGCACTATAATCTGGCATATGTGTTGTCTTTCCAGGAAAAGCTTGATGAAGCTGTTTTACACTTTAAAAAAGCGATTACAATCAAGCCTGAATATGCAAAAGCACACTATCATCTTGGCAAGATTTTAATGAATCAGAAAAAAATAAAAGAAGCTATGTTTCATTTTGCCGAGACAATCAGGATCAGTCCTGATTATGCTGAAGCTTATAATAAGATTGGTATTATACTGGCTGAGCAAGGAAAATATAACAAAGCCAAAGTATTTTTTTCAAAAGCAGTACAAATCAAACCCAGCTATACAGACGCACAAAAAAATATTGCGCTATTAAAGAGAATTCTATCATCCAGTGAAAAGTAAAATTTTATCGGAGAGTTTAAATGTATAAAGATAAAAAAGTGATTGTTGTCATGCCGGCATACAATGCGGCAAAGACTCTGCGCAAAACCTACGATGAGGTTATGGCCCAAGACATCGTTGATCTGGTTGTTTTGGTTGATGATGGAAGTCACGATGAAACAGTAGCTATTGCAAAGGGACTGCTGAATACAAAGGTTTATGCTCATAAAAAAAATCTGGGTTACGGCGCCAATCAAAAATCATGTTATAAACTGGCAATTGAGGAAGGCGGCGATATCATCATCATGATTCATCCTGATTACCAGTATACTCCCAGGCTGATTCCTGCCATGGTCTCCATGATTGAAAGCGGGCTTTATGAATGCGTGCTGGGTTCAAGGATTCTTGGTGGATATGCTCTAAAAGGAGGAATGCCTGTCTGGAAATATATTGCAAATCGATTTTTGACCTTTGTGGAAAATATTCTTATAGGAGCCAAGCTTTCCGAATACCACACCGGATACAGAGCGTTTTCCAGGGAGTTACTGCAAAAGCTCCCGCTTAAGGTTAACTCAGATGATTTTGTATTTGATAACCAGATGTTGGCACAGATTATATGGCTTGGCTATACTGTTGCCGAGGTTAGTTGCCCTACAAAGTATTTTGCTGAGGCTTCATCAATAAATCTGCAAAAAAGTATAACTTACGGCTTTGGATGTCTGCACACAGCGCTGACATTTCGCCTGGCAAAAATGAATTTTATTACTTCCAAGCTGTTTCCTGATCAGGAATAATTATGAATCATTCCGAGGCTAACCGCTTTCAGGATTTCTTTGAAGAAAGCAAATATACTCTTCTGAAAAACTATCTATACAACTATCTCCTCCGGAAAATGGCTGTAGAAAAAAGTTTACAAAACGAAAACATAAAATTGATTTTAGAGGTGGGAAGCGGGATTTCTCCTGTAATGACCCGTACCGGATGCATTATATATTCAGATTTATCCTTTACAGCTCTTCAAATGCTTAAACATGCCTGTGGGAATGGATTGTATGTGGTCGCCGATTGTATGAACCTGCCGTTTAAGTCAGGAGCTTTTTCTCACACTATCAGCTCAGAAGTGCTTGAACATCTGAAAGATGACCGGAAAGCCTTAAATGAATTAGCCAGAGTCATGAGTCCATGAAGACTCGATTGATAGATGCGGGATTTAGGCCGATTAATATACACAAAGTATTGGGTCCCCTGGAAAAGATTACGATGAGCTTTGTAGTATATTGTTTCTCCTTAATACAAAAAATCAGAAGTGAAAAAGTAACCCAGACAAATAACCCAGAATTAATGAATATTTTTGGTCAATTTTTCAAGTGGGCCAATCGATTTTATATGTTGCTTGTATGGCTGGACGCAAGGATTATGCCCCGTTCTTTGTCGGCGGTCTTATTGATTAAGGCGGAAAAGAA
>JAFCZU010000209.1 GCA_019314185.1 Deltaproteobacteria bacterium
CCGTTGATTCTACCTTGAGCGAAAATGACTATGAGGACCAACGGTTTCAATTCAATATTTCGATATCTAAGGAACTTGTCAAGCCGATCCGTCTGGATTAGCCATGAGCTATCACATTCTGTTGACTATCGACGTTGAAGACTGGTTTCAGGTGGAAAACTTCAAGCAGTACATCCCTTTTTCCTCATGGTCCTGCCGTGAGTTAAGGGTCGAAGAAAACACGCACCGCCTCCTCGATCTTCTGGATTCAGTTAAATCAGCTGAAAGTTTAAAGGTGAAAGGTGAAAGCTCAAAGGTGAAAGCTCAAAGCAATCAGCAGCCGGAAACCAGCCACCGGATTAAGGCTACGTTTTTTATTCTTGCCTGGATTGCCGAACGTTTCCCCGATCTGGTCCGCGAAATTCATTTCCGTGGCCACGAAGTCGCATCCCACGGCTACTTGCATAACCTCTGCAATCAACAGTCTCATGAGGAATTAAAAAAAGACTTGATTGACAGCAAAAAACTGTTGGAAGACATAATCGGTGCGCCGGTTTACGGCTATCGTGCCCCCAGTTTTTCAATCAACAATGATATTCTGAAAACAATTGAAGACTGCGGCTATTTTTATGATTCAAGCTACAATTCCTTTGCTGTGAACAAGCGATACGGTCACATAGATATCTCCCAAAATAGAAGGAAAGGTATAGCAATTCAAATTTCCAAAACCGATCATGCAGCTTTCACGAAATCAACAATCAACAATCAACAATCAACAATTCTATATGAGCTTCCCATCAGTAACTTAAAATCAGGCAGCCACATATTACCCTGGGGCGGCGGCGGATACTTTCGTCTGATCCCTTTGCCTGTGTTCAAAATGGGTGTCCAATCGATTTTAGAAAGACAGGGGGTATATCTATTTTATTTGCATCCCTGGGAAGTGGATCCGGAACAACCCAGGGTCAATCACGCCTCAAAGTTTTTTAAGTTCAGGCACTACATCAATTTGGACAGGACTGCGTCTAAGTTGTTATCATTCATAGAAGCCTTTAAAGAATGCCGTTTCATTACATGTCGCGACTATCTTTGTTTGAAAGGTGAAAGCTCAAGCAACGAGTAACTCCATGATCACCATCAAACTATGCACCCGTGCCGGCCAACCTGCCTGGGACCAATATGTCGAAAATCATTACCAGGGAACAATTTTTCATTTAACCAAGTGGAAAAATGTAATCGAAAAAACCTTTGGCCACAAAGCATATTATCTAATAGCTGTAAAAAGCTCAAAGCTCAAAGCTCAAAGCAACGAGCTGAACATTGTTGGTATTTTGCCCATTTTCGAGCTGAAAAGCCTTGTTTTCGGGCACTATCTTGTCTCAGTCCCCTTTGCGGAACTTGGGGGACCCCTTGCCGACAATGAAACGATAAAACAGCAATTAGTTGACAAGGCGATCAAACTTACTCGGGAACAACACTGCGATTATCTTGAATTGAAAAACAGACAAGGCATTTCAAATCTTACTACAAAGTCGCTCTACTATAATTTCAAGAAAGAGATTTTCACGGACATTGACCAGAACTTGAAGGTTATCCCGCGCAAGGCAAGACGAATGATACGCCAGGGGATAAAATTCGGGCTTTCTTCGGAATTCGGCAGACATCTTTTACATGAATTTTACGAAATCCTTGCAAAAAGTTATCACCAACTCGGAACTCCTGTCTTTTCAAAGAGATTCTTTAGAACGTTTTTAGAGGAATTTGGCACGGACTCTCAAATCCTTGTCGTTTACGATAAAAAAGAAACGCCTGTTGCCGGAGTTTTGAGTTTTTTTTACAAAGATCGGGTGCTGCCTTTTTACGCAGGCTCGCTATTCGAATATAGAAAACTTGCTCCAAACGATTTTATGTACTGGGAATTAATGAAATACGCATGTGAAAGAGGATTTAAGGTGTTCGACTTTGGAAGAAGCAAGATAGATACAGGCTCGTATCATTTTAAAAGACATTGGGGGTTCAAGGCGGTGCCTTTGGCGTATCAATATTATCTGAACCGGGTCGACGAACTCCCCAATCTGAGTCCGGCCAACCCAAAGTACAAGAAAAAAATCGAACTATGGAAAAAACTGCCTTTTACGGGCACAAAGCTGTTGGGACCTCTTATTGCTCGGTATCTGGCATGAAAACCGGTGACATCATGAAAATCCTATATCTTGCTCATCGAATCCCATATCCTCCGAACAAAGGGGACAAGATACGCTCGTTCAATGAGATCCGTTACCTCTCCGCCCGGCACGAAATCCACCTCGCGTGTTTAAGCGACAACAAAAAAGATCTTGATTACCAAAAAGATCTCTATAAATATTGTAAGACAGTCAAGGTAGTATCTATCGACCAGCGCGTATCAAAGCTGAAGGCTGCAGCCTGTCTATTCACGCGTATGCCGCTGTCAATACCTTACTTTTATTCCCGGAAACTGCAACGGCACATTGATACCCTGCTGGCTGCCCGGCGTTTTGACGTAATATTCTGTTTCTCTTCTCCCATGGCCGAATATATCTTGAACCGGTCAACTAATGACCTGATCAACCATTCCACCAAAACAATAATGGATTTTTGTGATGTGGATTCAGAAAAGTGGCTTCAATATTCTCAACAATCTGAATTTCCACTTAATCTGATTTATCGAACTGAAAACAGAAGACTGCTTAAATTTGAAAAAAAGATTAACAAATCTTTTGACAACTCTGTGTTTGTTTCTCAACAAGAGGCCGATCTTTTTTACAGATTGTTTCCTGAAGCAAAAAATATCTCGGTCATTGGAAACGGTGTGGATCACGAATACTTCTCACCTGAATCCCGAACCCTGAACCCCGAACTCAGGCAACTCAACAAAGCTCAAAGCTCAAAGCTCAAAACCCCGTGTTCAGCAACCAGCCCCATCTTATTGTTTACCGGCGCCATGAATTATTGGGCCAACGTGGACGGCGTGTTATGGTTCTGTGAAAAAATTCTCCCGATTATAAAGGCTGGATACCCCGAAGTACAATTTTATATTGCAGGGTCTGATCCTAAGGCAGAAATTCAAGAATTAGAACGTAATAAAGGCATTAAAGTGACCGGCTTTGTTGAGGATATAAGGCCGTGTTATAAAGCCGCAGACATTTGTGTGATACCGCTTCGACTCGCCAGGGGAATACAGAACAAAGTGCTTGAAGCCATGTCAATGGGAAAAGCAGTGGTAACAACCTCTAACGCTGTTCAGAGTATCATGGCCACACCCGGAGTGCACCTGCTTGTTGAAGATGATGTTAATAAATTTGCTGAAGCTGTTTCCACGTTGTTGGGAAATCATTCTCTAAGAAATTATTTGGGGGAAAACGCGCGACAATTTGTTAAGTCAAATTATAACTGGCAAAAAAATATGAAGAAACTTGAAAACCTCCTGCCATGTTAGATGTTTCTGTCTTTGCGGCCTTTACGATGAAAAATTTTATTCTGATTATATTGTAAGCTGTCTAAAAAATATTTTATGAAAATTCTCCACATTCTCGATCATAGCCTGCCGCTCCACAGCGGTTATACTTTTCGGAGTCAGAACATCTTTCAGTCTCAGCGCAATAGAGGCTGGGAACCGGTAATTGTTACGTCCTCTAAACACGAGGAAAGCTGGAAAGGTTCCTTGAAAAGAGAGGAGGAAATCGGTGGATTTCAGTTTTATCGGACTGGAGCTGTGTCGCACAATAGTATCCCCTTTGAAGCAGAACTTCGTCTCATGACTGCTCTTGGTAAACGTATCCAAGAGGTAGTCAAAATTGAAAAGCCGGACATTTTACACGCCCACTCGCCTGTGTTAAACGCTGTTCCTGCTCTATGGGTGGGACGTAAATTTGGAATCCCCGTTGTCTATGAAATCCGTGCTTTCTGGGAAGATGCGGCCGTCGATCATTGCACGTATGCCGAGGATTCCTGGAAATATAAATTGACGAGATTTACCGAGACTTGGGTTTGTAAAAGAGCTGATCAGGTTGTAGTTATCTGCAATGGTCTAAAAAACGATCTTGTAAAAAGAGGAATTTCTTCGAGGAAGATTACACCTGTTTTTAATGGCATAAATCCAGACGATTTTAGATCTTGTGAGTTCGATAGAGACTACCAGGAAGAGTGGAAGCTTGAAGGAAAAAAGGTTATCGGCTTTATCGGCTCCTTTTATCGCTACGAGGGATTGGATCTCCTCGTTGAAGTCTTCGCGCGACTGGCGGCGATTAGATCCGACACAGTTCTTTTGCTGGTGGGTGGAGGCGAGATGGAAAACGAACTGAAGGCGCAAATAAGACGACTTCATCTTGAGGACAGGGTTGTCATGCCTGGCCGTATTCCACACGATCGCATCCCCGGAGTATATGCTCTCGTTGATATCCTGGCTTACCCCAGATATTCAATGCGTCTTACGGATCTGGTGACACCGCTAAAACCTCTTGAAGCAATGGCTATGGGCAAAGCTCTGGTAGCGAGCGATGTGGGCGGGCATAAGGAACTTATCCGTCACAATAAAACCGGTTTTCTTTTCCCTGCCGGCAATGTTTCAGCTTTATGTGAATTACTTGAACGTCTTCTTGTAAACCATACGCTGCGAGAACGAATTCAAGAGCAGGGAGCTATCTGGGTACGCCACGAGCATACATGGGAAAAGACCACTGAAGTTTATCAAGAAATTTATTCTAAAGTTCTACCTTTGAGCCATGAACTTTGAGCTTTGAACTTTCACCTTTGAGCTTTCACCTTTCACCTTTCACCTTTCACCTTTTCAGCATCAGGTTAATTAAATGATTCAGGTTATCAACAATATCATATCGTTTCGCGAGTTGCTTGCCGTACTCGCCTGGAAAAACATCGTGGTTCGTTACAAGCAGGCATATCTCGGCCTTGCCTGGACTATGCTGAAGCCGTTAATGCTCATGATGATCTTCACGCTTGTCAAGAGTTTCGTGGGCATCGACAGCGGCGACATTCCTTACCCGATCTTGACCTTTGCTGCGCTTATGCCGTGGGTCTTTTTTCAGGAAGCGACCGCAGAGAGCATCAACAGCGTGGTATCGAACGCCATGCTGATTCGCAAGATATATTTCCCTCGTGAGATACTTCCTCTCACCGCCGTGCTCACCAAGCTGGTGGAACTGTGTATCAACTTCCTCATTCTTGCAGGGTTAATGATTTACTATCAGATGGCGCCAACAATATATGTGCTGTGGGTGCCCTTTATCATTCTTTATACAATAGTTGTTTCACTTTGCATCAGCCTTGTCGGGGCGGCAATGAACGTTTATTATCGTGACGTAACCACGGCTTTGCCGGTAGCGCTCTCCCTGCTCATGTATGCGTCACCGGTCATATATCCGCTTTCGCTGGTTGAAAAGACACTGCTGATCGATCAAGCGGCGGGTGAATGGTCGAATATCCTTTATACAATATATACCCTGAACCCTCTTGCCGGCATTATCGACGCTTTTCAGCGGGCGCTGCTTCAAGGGCGGTCCCCGGATTTTTTCACGCTCTGGCCGGGCATGGCGCTCACAGCGATATTCCTGCCGATAAGCTACCTTATATTCAAACGAGCAGAAGCATATTTTGCTGATGTTATCTAACGCAGGGGGAATTTAAACTACGGAGGACACGAAGAAGCATGAAGGTTGGAAGCGGAACTTTCTTTAACAGTATTTACAGAGTTAAGAACAGACCAGACAATTATGTTGCTAAAAAAGGCGAGTAAGGCATGCTTTGACTTTTGATGACCATTTTCGACAAGCAGGTCTCGTTTAACAGGGATGCGACCCCGTTGTTTTCCCAAATAATTAGCCACGAATGACATGAATGGGCACGAATAAAGAAAAAATACTTTATAAAGATTTGTTCAATAGAATTAAATTCTCTCTTATTCGTGCGAATTGGTGTTCATTCGTGGCTGAAATAGATAATTCAGCATAAGGAGACAGCCATGTCAGCACAATATATTAGA
>JAFCZU010000656.1 GCA_019314185.1 Deltaproteobacteria bacterium
CGGTTTCCTTTTCTTTTTTGGCAAACTCGCACCATATTCCAAGGTACAAACGTCTTTGAACTCCACCATCGGCCACTTCACATTGGCATAACTGATAGCCTCCCTATACCTGTCTCCGGAAAGGTTGTACTCTCCGGATTCGGCGATTTTTTGTTTGCTGACTATGTGGGCGATTGCCTTTTCGTCTTCATCAAGCTCAAGTCCTTTGCCATGGCCAATTGTCTGCTGCCAATCTTTAACGATTTTCAGAGCCTGAGGCAGGTCGTTTTTGTCAATGGGCCTGCGCTGGGCTCCGAGGTCGAAGCCGTCGTTTGACACCTTTACAAAAAGGATTTCACCGGTCTTTTTCGCCAGAGTTTTATCCATCAGCAGGATGCTTGTTTTAACGCCTGAGTATGGCTGAAAGATACCTGCCGGCAGTGAGACAACCGCATGCAGATAGCCATCCTCCACCAACATCTTACGCAGGTTTTTATAGGCATTCTGTGACTGGAATATGATTCCTTCTGGTACAATCACGCCTGCCCTGCCGTGAACATTGAGATGTTCCGCAATGTAGTCCACAAAAAGAACTTCGCTCCGTTTGGCATTAATGGCAAAACGGGAATGTGGCCGGATGCCGCCTTTTGGCGACATGAATGGCGGATTTGCCAGGATTACGTCATATCGGTCATATCGCTCATCCCAGCGGTCTTCGCTGGTGAGCGTGTCGTATTCGTGAATCGATGGATTTGCAAAGCTGTGCAGATACATATTGACCAGGGACAGACGCACCATGTCAGGGGAGATGTCATAGCCGCAGAAATTGGTCATAAGCCGGCCTTTGTCATCAGTGGTTAAAAGATCTCCTGAGCGGCTTTTTGTATTCTGACGAAGGATGTGTTTGTAAGATGAAATCAGGAATCCAGCTGTGCCGCTCGCAGGATCAAGAACAGTGTCCTCTTTGGCTGGATTTGCAATCTCAACCATAAAATCAATGATATGCCGCGGGGTACGAAACTGCCCGGCGGCGCCCTGACTGCTTAAAACAGAAAGCAGGTACTCAAAAGCATCTCCCAGGCGTTCGCTGTGGTCATAGGTGAAGCCGTTTATTTCCTTCAGGAAGAGATTGAGAGTTTCCGGGTCACGGTAAGGTAGAAACGCTCCCTTGAAAATATCCCTGAAAAGCTGGGGGATATTTTCGTTTATATTCATCTTCTCTATGCCCTCAGCATAGAGGAGAAGACGTTCGTGACCGCTGAGTTTAAGGTCGAGCAGGTGGCTCCAGGCATACTGTTTGAATTCACCGGCAAAAAAGGTGGCCTTGCCTCCGAGTCCCTCGGTTTGATTGTCCATGTCGTCCATGAACTTGTAGATCATGGCGATGGTTATCTGTTCCACCTGTGATTTTGGGTCAGGTACCTTGCCCACAAGGATGTCACGCGCGGAATCTATTCGCTTTTTTGTTCCGTTATCAAGCATGGTCAGCCTTTTTGCGCTTCACGCCTCGACGGCTATAGGCAGCCTTCTTTTCCTTTACCATAAACCCGATCTTCTTACGTGGCTTCTCAGGTGGAGTCATGAGCTGACTGATTACCTCAAAAACAACTTTGAACTGCTCATCGTATTTCTTTTCCATTTTTTTCAGCTTACGGGCGAGCTCATTATTTGAAGCCAGCATTTCGCGGAGTTGCACGAAGGTGCGCATTATGGCTATGTTGACTTCTATTGCCCTCTCACTTCTCAAAACGCTTGAAAGCATGGCTACACCTTGTTCGGTGAAAGCGTGAACCTGTTTTGCGTACTTAATATCAGAGGATGTCACAATTTGTGATATCCTCATAATCTCATCTCGGGTCAAAGCAAACATAAAATCTTCTGGGAAACGCTTGATATTTCTCCGGACGGCTTGATTTAGTACTCTTGTTTCAACCTCATAGAGGGTCGCTAAGTCTCTATCCAACATAACTTTTTGACCGCGGATGAGCACAATCGACTGCTTAATTCTTTTAACAGAAATCATAATCCCTTTTTTATCCATCAGTTATCATCATTTATTACATACAGATATTTTCTCTATTTTACAGAAATGTGTTCAGGGGAACATAGTCCTTTACATATTCAGGTATTACATTCCGCCACTCTTCAAGGTCCTCAAGATCGGCAATGGTTACCTTGGGATTGGTGGCAAGGCGGTTGTATTCTTTCTTCTCTATTATATCCCTGATTTTATTGTCCGTTACATAAGCCTTGAAAAAATCTCTGATCCGTAAAATATGAGAAGCATCCGGCTTGTGGATAGACACAAATTTATCCAG
>JAFCZU010000210.1 GCA_019314185.1 Deltaproteobacteria bacterium
ACAGGGTATCCTGTTGAAATGCTGGAGCTTGATATGGATATTGAATCGGATCTCGGCATTGATTCAATAAAAAGGGTGGAAATACTCTCCGCTATAGAAGAAAAAATGCCTGACTTGCCTTCTGTTTCGCCGGAAATCATGGGCAGCCTTAAAACATTAGGACAAATTGTAGAATATCTAACCGAATCTGATAAAGAAGAAAACCGATCCAGACCAAAAGAAAAGAAAACACAAAAAAGCGCTCCCCAAGAGACTGCCTCTCAAACCAGTCAAAAAATACAAAGCCCCAAAATCCAAAACAAGATACTTGAGGTAGTCAGCCAACTTACAGGGTATCCTGTTGAAATGCTGGAGCTTGATATGGATATTGAATCGGATCTCGGCATTGATTCAATAAAAAGGGTGGAAATACTCTCCGCTATAGAAGAAAAAATGCCTAGATATCTAACCGGATCTGACAAAAACGATGCGCAGAAAAAACAGAATGAAAAGGTTATATCTAAAAGTAAAACAGATATTAAACCAGATGTTAAAATCGATCGAAAAGTCATGTCTTTATCTGAAAAACCGCTTCTATATGAAAACAAATTAAGTATTCCCAATGGAAGAAAAGTATTAATTACTGATGACAAAGCCGGACTTTCAAAAGCAATCGCTAACGAGCTGACATCACTTAATATTGACGCATCTGTTATTTCAAATGATATATTAAAAAATAAAAAAAAGCTTCCGCCGGCAGGAGGGTTCATAATTCTTCCTGACCAGGAAATGATCGACCCAAATTATTCCCAAAATAATGGATCAAATTTGCCGGATGACACATTTCTGAAAAATGCTTTTGAGCTTACAAGCCGTGTTGCCCGTGATCTTCTTGATTCCGCAGAAAAAGGCGGAGCTGTATTTGCAACAATAACATCCCTTGACGGAGCTTTTGGTTTTAAAGGCAGGGACATTAATAATCCTTTACAGGGCGGTCTTGCAGGTCTTGTAAAAACAGCCTCGATTGAATGGGCAAATGTCAACTGTCATGCCATAGACATATCGCCTGACTGGAAAAACAATAAAGAGATAGCAAAAGCCGTTGTATATGAACTTTTAAATCCTGATCTTTCAGCTCCTGTTGAAACAGGCCTGAGCCATGATTCAAGATTAATACTCGAGCTTGAATCTTCTCCTTATCCTCAGGGAAAAATTGACCTCGATCACGATGATGTTGTTGTTGTAACCGGAGGGGCTCGAGGTGTTACCGCTGCTTCGGCTCTTGCCCTTGCAAAACACGCAAAGCCGACCCTTGTTCTGCTTGGTCGATCACCCAATCCGTCACCTGAACCAGAATGGCTCGCATCTATAACTGATGAGTCTGCCATTAAAAAAGCAATTCTAAAAAACGAATTCAGCGGAAATCATGTATCTCCGGTTCAGTTGGAAAAATCATATAAAAAGCATATTGCGAATCGTGAAATTACAGAAAACCTTGTTAGGCTTAAAGAAACCGGCTCAACCGTGCTTTACTATTCTGTTGATGTTCGTGATTTTGATAAAGTCAAATCGATCCTTGATGAAGTCAGATCAAGCCATGGCCCGATTAAAGGCATTATTCATGGCGCCGGAACTCTTGAAGACCGGCTTATCGTTGAAAAAACTGTCCAGCAGTTTGAAACTGTATTTGATACAAAGGTCAAAGGGCTTAAAACACTTCTTGAAACTACAAAGCAGGATGATCTCAAATATATTGTCCTTTTTTCATCTGTAACGGCAAGGTTCGGCAACAAGGGGCAGGCTGATTATGCCATGGCTAATGAGGTTTTAAATAAGATCGCCCGGCATGAATCCATTGTCAGGCCTGATTGCAAAGTAATTTCCATAAACTGGGGACCATGGGATGGAGGCATGGTATCACCTGCCCTGAAACGAGAATTTGTTCGAAGCAAAATTGAGCTGATCCCCACAGATTCAGGCGCCATGTGTATGCTTTATGAGATGATGGGAGATAAAAGCCATCCTGTAGAAATTGTTATAGGCGCCAATATAACTGCTGCAAAAACCCTTGTTTCAGGACAAGAACAGGTTTCACTTTCTGATACTAAACCAAATCTTTCACTTACTGCAAAACGTAAAATTGACATTAACAGTTACCCTGTTCTTGAATCACACATCCTTGATGGAAATCCTGTTGTGCCTTTTGCTCTCATAACAGAATGGCTTGGGCATGGAGCCCTTCATGAAAACCCTGGGCTTCTTTTTCATGGATTGGATGATATGCGACTATTAAGTGGCATCAAGCTTAATCATAACAAAAAGATGATCCGTCTCATGGCAGGCAAATCCAGAAAAAAAGGCTCAATTTTTGAAGTGGATGTTGAAATCAGGAACGGAATTAAAAACGGAATAGAGATGATTCACTCGAGAGCAAAGGCTATTTTGACAGACAAACCTGCTCAGCCGCCGCTTTTTAATGGATTGGACGATATAGATTCAAAACCTTTTCCCATGAACATTGATGAAATATACGAAAAAATACTGTTTCACGGCGCCGAACTTCGCGGGATCAAAGAAATAATATCCTATTCATCCAATAAAATGGCAGCCATGGTTTCATCAGCCCCTCAACCGGCGAAATGGATATCAAATCCCATGAGAAGTAAATGGATAGCTGATCCGCTTGTAATAGACTGCGCCTTTCAGATGGCAATTATATGGGCTTTTGAAAACACAGGGTCAGTTTCACTTCCTAATTACGTAGCTTCTTACCGACAGTATAGAAATAATTTTCCATCAGATGGAGTTAAAGCAGTACTTGAGGTAAAAGAAGCAACCGAACATAAAATGAAATGCGATTTTACCTTCCTTGATCAAAACAATGTTGTTATCGCCCTGTTAACCGGTTACGAAGCCATAATAGATGATTCGCTTATTAATGCGTTTAAGTCTGGGTATTCTGAAAGCGCTGTAACTACTCAGGTAGATATGCTGAAGGCTGAAGGCTTTTAGAGGAAAAGCTCACAAAACCTCAAATATGATGGTGTCGTAAAAAGTTGAAAAACCACTTTTTTACGAACCGTATTAGGTATAAGTATTTGATATAACAATATCCTTCAGCCCGCAGCCTTCGGACTTAGTTATTATATACATTTTGCCTTGCCAGCGCAGCTTTTTTCAAAACATCAACCTTAACATCAACATAATCGTAGACTCTTGCTTTCTGTTTTCCCGGCGCCGGCCTGAGTACTCTTCCGAGATATTGTATCACCCTGCCACTAAACCGGACAGGGGTTGCAAAAAACAGGGTTGACAAATCCTTGCAGTCAAACCCCTCCCCTATCAACTGGCCTGTGGCAATAAGCACCTTGACCTGCCCCTGATTCAATCTTTCAAGCACGTTTTGCCTCTCGCTATTGCTAACATCTCCTGTCAGCAGTTCTGATGACACTTTGTGCTTATATTTCAAAAGCGCCCGCAAAGTTTCGCAATGTTTTTTTCTGTCAGACAAAACCAGACAAACTCCGACGATATTCCTGGATTCCAGCGCCACGTCCGAAGCTATAAGCTGATTCCTGTCGTCATCTGCCGTAAGTTCGGAAAGCATTTTGCTGTATTCATTTACCGGATCATAATATGGATTAAAATCTGTTTCTCTAAGTATTACTTCAGCAGGCAAAACATATCCTTTTTTAATCAAAAGGTTTTTATCCACCTCGTGATGCACATCCCCAAGGTGCCAGAATATCAATTTTGAGAGATTGTCACGCCTCCATGGTGTGGCAGATAACCCAAGCATGTATTTAGAATCAAAACAGGTCACAGCTTCTGTAAATGTCCTGCTTGGGCATCGATGACATTCATCAACAATGAGAAAACCTGTTTTTTGAGCCACTGTTTCAGCAAATTTATAAAGCGACTGCACAAGTGCAACAGTGACCTTTTCCCCTATATTTTTCTTTCCCCCGCCTATAAAACCAACATCATCGATCGGAATTCCAAGAAAAGCGCTTATCCGGTCAACCCATTGAAAAGCCAGATCTTTTGTGTGCACCACAATCAACGCGGGCTGACAGCGCTCTGCTATCATATTCAAAGCCATTACTGTTTTCCCGCTTCCAGTAGGAGCGCACAAAGTGCCAAAGTCTTTCGCAAGCATAATACCAACAGCTTCCTTCTGGAAATGTTTCAGCTTGCCGGCAAAACTAAAATCTACCACCTCCATGGCGCGCCTCTGGTCATCAATTTGATATTTTATGTCATAATGCCTGCACAGCAATATCAACTGACGCATATAACCGCGTGGAATCCATAAACCGTCTCCTCTAATTTTATCATAAAACTCCAACACCTTTGGAGTGCCTTTGTTCCAGCGGCTCATCCTGTCGTTTTCAATCCATTTGGGATTCGGAAAGGTCAGTTTTTCAATCAGAATTTGCCTGAGGTCCTGCGGAATATCGATAAGGCGGAGATTATTTTTAATGGTAATTTTCAAAATATCATGCAACTTTTCTATTTTCTATTTTCTGCTGTGCTCTGCGCTTTACACGCAAAAGCCCAGGGCTATTGTGCATATACATAAGAGGTGATAAATATCCTGCATCTATAAAATATTTCTCAAGTGTGTCAAACAGCACCACCCTGTCCGGCCATGTGTACAGCTTTTTTCTTTTTTTCAGCTCTTCCCATATCTGCGCTGCATCCGGATTCAAATCAAACACATCTTTTTTTGCCTGCTCACAGAGAAACATCTCACAAACAATCGGCTTTATTTTCCACATACACCCGTTTTCTCCAAGATAGACACACTTAAACCCGTCGTTTGGCTTTTTCAAAACAAACAGCAGCTCATTAATCTCATTTTCCTGAGAGACCAGAGCATTGATAACAACATCACCCCAAAAAGTAATGATTCCTTCACGAGAACAACAGGCGCTCAGCTTGCTCTGGTAGCATTTTTGAGTGCAGACTTCACTGAAATGGGCAGAAAGAAAAGAGCCAACCTCATCACGAAATAAAAGATAGTCCGAGACTTCTTCTTCAAGCTTTTCCCTTTCCAGTACGGAAATGCCGGATAGATGCCTTTGAAGCATCTCCAGCGCGTTTGACTGCTCTTTGTTGTAAGAATCCATAGTTTACTCTTTTAAGTGTCCGCAACAACTTCCAGGACCAGCACATCCCGCGTGACCTGGGCTGGACCCGCAACATGTTGTGTCGCCTGGACCGGGCATACTGTTATGTGAAGGCCCTGATAATGATGAATGAGCGGAAAGTAATTTATCAAGATTCCGGCTGCCGCATGCCGTGCATCGCGGCTTATCACCTGAATCGGTTATGAGTATTTCGCTTTGTTTTCCGCAGTCCAGACATAAAAAATCAAATAACGGCATATTTATTCTCCTATTATTTCAAATTTTTTCCCTTAAACAACCCCTCAAATTCAATCCCCGGCCCAATACATCGCCATCCTTCTTTTTTTAACTGGGTTCCGGTTGCATTAAAGTCAACACCTTCCATTTCTTCCAAAACATGAATCCGATCTCGTTCATTATTAACCAGGAAGGAAACCGCCTTGCCAGCCTTTGTAAGCAGGATGTAGCAACCGCTTATATGCTGAAACACGCGCCGATTTTTCAACTTGTCCTTATTCTCTTTGGTCATCTATCTCTTCCCACCAAAGTTCCATCCAGGAAATATCTTCTCAAATAGCTTTATCTTTATTCACCGTTTTTTCATAAAAAGACGTTCCAACCCTATCAATATGATTTTTCAGTTCAGGATGTTTTATGGTATGGTAGTTTACCAAATCAACGGTATAGGGCAAGCTGCTGTCTTCAAAATCGCTTTTCATTTTGCCGATAACCGTATTTTTCACCACTTCATTCATTATTGCCAGGTCAATATCGCTGCATAGTTTGTAAGTACCCTTGGCGGTGTTTGTCAAGCTGCTTGTCGCATTTTTTCATAATCGTTTTATTCAAAAAGAAGTGCATTTCTTTAAGCCGCTTTATTAATATTCAAGTTTCGCGCCCTTGATTTCTATAAATATCAAGACGGCAAGGGTTGAAAATAACATTTTTACAGCGAAATCATTTACTTATATTTTGTAAACAGCAACCTGTGCAACATACATTATGGTCAGGCGCAAAGGAGATATAACATATTTAATTTAATGATGTATTAAGCATCAATCTTATATTAATTGATTGGCGCCGTTGTAAAAACCACAGGCAGTATATTTCGGTTTAAAATTATTTTTAGCCCTTTGGCTAAATTAAAGGGTGCGAAACTTGAGCTTGTTATCTCTAAAACCCGTTTTCAGGTTTTACCTTTTCCCTCAAAAAATACAGTTGACTTTGGTTTTAACAATCTGTAAGATACAAAAAAGTTAATGTTCTTGGTTGTAACTAAAACCCACGTAAGCCCCGGAATAATCTGGGGCTTTTTTTATTGGAACACAGAAAGAAGGTATATATTGAATTTCAAGTCTTTTAATTTTCATCCCAATGTTGCGGCAGGCGTCGTAGCGGCTGGGTATGTAACCCCGACCCCGATTCAGGCTCGGGCAATTCCGCAGGTCCTCAAGAATCATGATGTGATGGGGCTGGCCCAAACCGGCACCGGTAAAACGGCTGCCTTCGTTCTGCCGATACTGAATCGGTTGATCGAAAAAAAAACGGCCTGCATTCGTGCTCTGATCATGGCCCCCACCCGAGAGCTGGCCGAACAGATTCATCAGGCTATTGAAACTCTGGGTCGCAAGACCCGCCTGAGAAGCACTACTGTTTACGGTGGCGTTGGTAATTGGAAGTGCTGGTTATTGATGAGGCCGACCAGATGTTCGACATGGGGTTTCTCCCTGATATCCGGCGTATTTTGAAACATCTTCCCAAAAAGCATCAGACGCTGCTTTTCTCGGCTACAATGTCTACCGCAATACGTCGCTTAGCAGGGGATGTTCTGCGAAATCCGATCACCGTCCAGGTGGGGATTACCGCACCTGCGGATACGGTTCATCATGCGCTCTATCCGGTAGCTCAGCATTTGAAAACGGCGCTGCTGTTAAAGCTGTTGAGAAATACCACCGCCGAGTCGGTGCTTATATTTACCCGGACCAAGCATCGCGCCAAAAGCCTGGGGAAAAAGCTGGCTGATGCCGGATACCGTTCGACTTCTCTGCAGGGGAATCTTTCCCAGGGAAAACGGCAAGCCGCATTGGATGGCTTTCGAAACGGGACATTTAAGATCCTGGTGGCCACAGATATCGCCGCCAGGGGCATTGACGTTACCAAGGTTTCGCATGTCATCAACTACGATATTCCTTCTACCCCCGATGCATACATTCACAGAATCGGACGGACCGGCCGGGCGACTCGCAGCGGCGAAGCGTTCACCCTTATTACCGGAGAAGACAAAGAGATGGTCCGCGCCATCAATAAGCTTATCGGCGCTTCTATAGAGCAACGAACCCTGACGGACTTCGACTATAAGGCTGCGCAGGTAACACCGCAAAGAAAAAGCCCCCAACGTACGCGATGCAGGGATCAAAAGCAAAGGAGCAAGCGTGCCCATGAGCCAAAAGGACAGGTTAGGAAAGGGGCGTTTGCCTGGCTGTCCACCCCGAAGGCGAAAGCAGCCGGCAGGACGGAACTTAGGGGACGTTGTTGACCATAGATAATTATTTGAAGCTCCCCGCCGAAAGCAGCGGGGAATGCGCTCATTTTTGCGGTTCAACGATGAATTGGTAAAAACCGAATTCATTAAAAGACAGACTACCCTTGCAATACGTTTATTTCGACAGCCTTTATAGCATCAGCGGCAGAACTCGTTATACCGCCTGTATAGCCTGAACCTTCGCCTATCGGATACAAGTTTTCTTCTTTCCATTTATTAAATGCGGCCAACAGCTCCTTGATCACAAATGCCGGGAAAATGTCTTTCATGTCAGCAGGAACAGCTCCCATCTTATAGGAGTTTTTATTTAAGCCGGAAGAACTGCTCTTGCCTAAAAAATCCATCAAATTTTGCGCGGGAGCTTCCCATCTTCCTCCTCCCGCGTTAAAGGCCTTTCGCTCAATATCCTTTTGGAACTCTAAACCAGCCAATGGAAGTAGCTCATCTCGTTTAAAATCATCTCTGTCGGCATTGTCGTAGAATATCCGCCTTCGTTCAATCCCTCGACAGATAATATGATGCAATGCTCCTGGCGCGTCAATTCTTGCTTTTCTTGGCATAAATAATCACATATCACAGTTTAACATACCATGAAACGCATATTTGCATGGGCGTCCCCTTGCCCTTCTTTACAACTATATTGATGCATGCGCAATGAGTCATGCTTGGTTTAAGAAAACTGTTTCATTCAGAGCCTGAGCGGCCTTTATTCACCGCAAAAAAATGTCCGTTAGACAACAAAAAGAGTTAGTCCTTGACTCTTTAACCGTGTTTTTATATCATAAAAATAATTGTACCGTTAAAAATAACGTACAAACGTTTCCGCCTTTCGGTGTATATCTCTGATCCCCAAATGTGGTCTGCTCCCCTAAGTAGAAGCTATTATTTTTTTCAAACAGTTTGTTTGTTGTACAAAAAATATCCTCCTCGAAAAAGAGTGTTATTTTTTGAATACGTTAACCCTTTAAAATGAGGAGGTCTATGCACTTAAACAAGAAACCTTATCACAAAAAACGTATCACAACCGCTTTACTCCTTGCAGCCGGCACAGGAAGCCGCCTGTTCCCCCTGACAAAAAAATCACCCAAATGCCTTACCCTTGTTAATAAAACGTCCATATTGGAACGATTGATCAAAAGCTTGAATCAACATGGTTTCAAACGGCTGGTTATAGTAACCGGTCACATGGAAAACTGCATTCGTAATTTTCTGGAAACCCGGGCCGGGAACATTAAAATCGAATATGTTTTCAGTCCATTATACAAAACAACCAATAATATATATTCTTTATGGATGGCCAGGAAAATTATCAATGAACCTTTTGTGCTCAT
>JAFCZU010000211.1 GCA_019314185.1 Deltaproteobacteria bacterium
GACCACAACCTTGGTCGTTCTGTATTAGGCTTTTGTATTGTAACACTTGGCCTCTTTACTGCAAACGGGTTTTATCCAATTGATTTTGCGTACCGGTTTGGCAAGAAACGGCATTCTAAAAGTCCTGAAGAAAACATAGGAGATCCCAGAAGCATAAGCGGCCAAAGAAGTTTTGAAGCAAAGCATTGCACCAAACTTGAATTAGCTCTAATGATGATTCAAAGCACTATCGATTGTGGTATCGTGCCAGGGTATGTTTTGTTTGACAGCTGGTATGCCTGGTCAGTGCTTATCAATGGGATTCGAAACATCAATACTCAAGTTTCGCACCCTTTAATTTAGCCAAAGCGTTAGACGGCAAGGGTTAAAAATAAATTTTAAACCGAAATATACTGCCTGTGGTTTTTACAACGGCGCCAATCAATTTTTCAACCCTTACCGTCTTGATATTGATAGAAATCAAGGGTGCGAAACTTGAGGAAGTATGTTTCAAAGAATGTAAGCAGTTGCTTGATCTTGGCAAAGATCAAAGCAACAACTTTGATGCTCAAGTCTTTGCAACTACAGCCAGTTTTCTGAAGCATAATATTTTGAGTTTCTTGAACGAGACGGAAAACTACAGCACTCTGGTCAGTCTGTTTGAACATCTCGCTGACGATTCTGCCGTTATTTCCCCAACTGTTGCCCGAAGGTTTTCCTAACTGCCAATATGCTTCTCGATAGGATTGAAATATTTGCGTTTATGCTGTTTTTTATGGTAGAATTATAAAAATGAGTAATTGTATCTTAATTAAAGAGTTAAATGGAGAATAAATAATATGATAATAATGGGACATCGCGGGGCTGCGGCTATTGAGCCGGAGAATACTCTGCTATCTATTAAAAAGGCAATGGATATTGGTGTAGATGCTGTGGAAATTGACGTACATCTGAGCAAGGACAACGAGCTAATTGTAATACATGATTCAACTCTTGATCGGACGACCAACGGAACCGGACTGGTTAATAATTATACTTTATC
The DNA here is from genome assembly GCA_019314185.1 of Deltaproteobacteria bacterium. Next base: position 1,022 of record JAFCZU010000211.1, read on the forward strand.
TGAACTAAAAAAGTATGATGCCGGAAAGGGTGAGTCTGTTCCAACTCTTCAGGAAGTTATGGAATTAACCGATAAAAAGGTTAAGCTTGTAATTGAGCTTAAGGAGAACGGCACAGAAAGAATAGTTGCTGAACAGATAAAAAAGAACGGTTTTGAAGACAATGTTTATGTTATTTCATTCTGGCACAGACTTGTAAAAAACGTTAAGGAAATAGATAGCAATATTAAAACAGGCGTTCTCATGGTTGGATGTCCTGTTGACACAAGTATTGCAGATCAGGCATTGGCTGATGCGCTGGTTATGAAATATAATTTTGTTGACGCGGAATTTGTTGAATTATCTCATAAGAACGGTTTGAAGGTTTTTATATGGAATATAGATATTCCAGATCTTGTTAAGCCTTTTGCCGATATTGGTGTTGATGGTATTGGAAGCAATAACCCCGGCATACTGGTAGATTACTTCGGGCGATCAGGGATATAGTCAACCCGGGTTCAAATTTCTTAGTAAAGGAAGAATTCGCATAATATGAATCCTTATATTGTAATCAGTATTTTTACTCTGCTCGCCGGTTTTTCATGGGTTGTGCTTTCCTATGATCATTATGCTAAACTTAAAAATTGGCATATTAGCAAATGGTATAAAAAAAATACTTCTCTGCTAAAAACTGCCAGCTTTATTTCTTTACCAGGTTCAGCGCTCGCTTCTACTTACCTGTTTCAGTGGTGGAGCCCATTTATAGTACTTATTGTTGGTTTTTTTTTAGCTCAGTTAATGACAAGTATATTTAAAAAGAATGTACAATACATAGCATTAGTGGGTGTTCCAATCTTCCTTTTTATAGGTATAATAATTTTACACAACATTTAAGCTAAAATGAGCATTTCGAATTGATCAAGGATTAAAAAGCATAGAAACAGATTGATGTGCCAGAATATAACGTTTTTAAGTTTAAGCAGCTGGTACTGGATTATAACGAAACTCTTGCTTGTGATAGGCAGTTAATATCTGGAGTAAAAGTGAAATTAAAGGCTCTTAAGATAAATGCACCAAGCACCAGTCTTATTGCTATAGCTAAGATTTGCAATTCAATCTTGTCTAAATTTTTTCGTAAAAAGATGACTTCTCGTATGTTTTCAGGATAAACCGTTCGAAAAAACTTTATGAAACTTTCAAAGTTTTTGGTTTCATCTTCTGACAACCAATCCCATTCGTATTTGAGAAATTATGGCTGAATAGCAACCTTTAACAATAAATCACCTCGTTGCCCGTGGAGCACGTCTTTCCCCATTCCTTTCAGCTTCAGCAAACTTCCTTCTTTCATGCCCGGTGGAACGATTACTTTAAAAAGCCTTTTCTGGAAACCCCAGGGTATGTTTACCAGCTTCCGGGTTCCTGCAATGGCTTCAAGGTGTGTAATAGTAATTATACCATAAAGGTTCGGGTCATTTGCCATCCCGACAGGCCGGACAACCTGCAGGCGGTAAGACTTCTTTTTTTCGGTCATCTTGCGCAGCCTGTCGCTGATACCGCCTCCGGGCAAAAGAAGAAATAGTTTTAAAAAGATCATTCCAAAAATAAATCCACCTATATGAGCCCACCACGCAATGCCTGCCATTTGACCGTGGCTTCCCGCGGTACTGAGGAGCTGAACAACAAACCAGAAGCCTAAAAAGAAAAATGCGGGTATTTCAACAAAATAGGGTATAAAAAATATCGGTATAAGAGTCAGTATCCTTGCTTTTGGAAAGAGGACAAAATAGGCTCCCATTACTCCTGCAATTGCGCCGCTTGCCCCAATTATAGGCATTGTGGAGTGGTAGTTGAAAGCAAGGTGGGAAAAGCCTGACGTAAGACCGCATATCATATAAAAAGTTAGATAGCGCAAGGGACCTAGACGATCTTCAATATTATCGCCGAAAATATAAAGAAACCACATGTTGCTCAGAAGGTGCCAGAAACCACCGTGAAGAAACATGAAGGTAATGAGTGAGACAAGCTGCTGGCCTGTCGTAAAATAAGATGTAATTTGCGGAATGGTGTAACGAGCCGGCACAAATCCGTATATGTATATGAAGCGTTCCAGCCCTGAACCCTGAGAAAGCTCCACCAAAAATAATACCACGTTGACGGCGATAAGGGTAGTGTTGACTATAGGATAGTTTCTGGTGGGAATTGTGTCACGGATAGGTATCATTTGCTTTATTTTTTAACGCAGGTAGCGCTTATTCCAGCATTTTTCCAGACATTTTAGCGATGCTTGCAAGTTGTCGTATGAAAATACTTCTATTATTGCTGTTCCAGTATATGTTTTTAATATTTGTATAATATCTGATGTTTCATTGTCTGTTAATTTGTCGAGCGATAAGTGATCGACGTTATCTTTAACACCGTGAAAATGCATGATTGATGTTCTGTCGTGATATTTGTCGAAAGGTTCTTTAATGTCTGCATTCATCCGAATAAGATGGCCTGTATCAATACATGCTGATAGATTTAAAGAAGATATAATCTCTTCTGCCCATTCAAAAGGATACATCAGGTTTTCAATTGCTATTGATCTGCTTTTTATTCCGGTTGAGAGCAAGAGTTCCATGCTTTCATAAATACGTTCCCGCCATTTATTTACAATATCTTTATCGCTGGAATTCTCATTGTATGCCTCATCATACGAAAGATGGAGAGTAAAGATGGACGGAGCAAGAGGAAGGGTAAGATCAACGACATCCTTAATAGTCTCAACCGCTCGGCGCCGGATTGATGGATCCTTATCTCCGAGATAAATATCCAAAGGCAGATGAATATCATAAGTAATGTCAAATTCCTCTGCAAGCATGGAAAGCTCTTTTGTTTCGCGCTTTGAAGGAAGGCTGTCATGAGCGCTTTCAAACAATAGAAGTTCGATTTCATCTAAATATGGACCAAGCATTTTAACATTAGGTATATAATGATCAGGATATATAAATGAGGTGGTTCCCAGCCTGAATGGATAAGCACTCTTGTATGATTTAGAAAGAGATGGATACATATTATTCAAAGTTGATTAGCTAAAATCCAAAATTTTATATCTCAGCCCGCTTTGCTCGAGACGCAAAGAACGCAAAGAGAATTTTATTTTTTTGTTTACCATTGAGAGGACGGTAAACAAAAAGCTTCAGAAGCTTCGCTTCATGTGATGGTATTATATAAAACTATAATATAAGATCGCCACAATTATCTGAATATCTTAGTTTATCAAAGTTAGCGTGATCTGCCCGAAGAGCTTGGGTTTATTAATTTTCGCCCTCTCAACGAAAATTAATAGGATAAAACCCTCTGCGTTCTCTAATGAGAGGAGCAAATGGGCGGTAATATAATACCCTCTGAATAAATACGAGAAGTCTTTAAAAGGAAATCGAAACTATTAAAAAAAGCATTGATTCAATAACTTCGGTCATGGCGCCCAACATGTCGCCTGTAATACATCCAATCCGCTTTTTATAGTAAAGCAGAATAGCCGTTGTTATGATGATAAAACTCAGGTTTAACAAGGCTCCTCCCCATCCTGTTAAAAAGGAAAGAGCTACAGGTATCAGCAATCCCCAAAAGGCGGTGATTTTCAATGAATCGTTAAAAAGATCATGACCGGTTCCGCCCTCAGGTCTGCCGTACTTAAGAAACTTTATGCCGAATAAAACACTTCCCCTTGCGTATGCAGGAATAATAATGAGCAATAAACTCCTGTGAACATTTAGGCTTGAGATGCCTCCACATTTAATCGCCAGCGCGCAAACAACGGCTATAAGCCCCATAACGCCAATCCTGCTGTCTTTCATGATGGCAAGAGCATCTTCTCTGGTTCTGTGTCCTAAAAGACCGTCAGCAGCATCAGCCAGACCGTCCAGATGAAATGCGCCTGTAATTATTGCAAGAAATATCATATCAAGCGCTGAAGCAACAGGCTTTGACCATAACTGTAAAACAGCAATGTCAAAAACTGAAACAAGCAAGCCTATGACAATACCAACAACAGGGAAGAACTGTATCATCCCTTTTGGCTCATACGCTCCAGGCTTTCCAACAGGCAGAATTGTTATAAATTGTATTGCCGATATAAAATTTTTCATTATGGTTGTGTCTTCAATTTGTAAAGATGATATGTAAAAATTAAAAATATTACAAGATATTCATGTTAAACTTGATAAATTCGTAAAAAGTCGAATTCATAAAACGTTAGACGTTAAGATGTTAAGATGAAATATTTAATTGTCATATCAAACACTTAGTGCTTTATGCCTATCGCTTGATACATTTCGCAAACAGCCTTAAACTGAGCGATTTGGGGTTCGATCTACATTGAGGTCTTGCTATGATTTTTAAAATGAATTATATATTAATGACGTCGTGAAAAATCCCGTCTACTGCGTTGCAGTGATTATACCAGCGGCTTTCCCTCATGGTTTTACCGCCCTTCGCATCGGCACAAGAACTTCAATTGGAGTTTTGTTCTTCGTAAAATCGTTTGCAACATCCCATGGACTCGATTTTTTATAATGGATTCGTGGAGCCGTTTTGACTACAATTTGATGTTTTCCGGTATTATCGGAATGAGTCTTCTCGGCATACTGCTCTATGAAATATTCAACTACATGGAAAAAATTATGTGCGCATGGAAATTTATCGAATCAGGCAGAATTAAAGAGAAAAGCGGTTTGCCTGAAATATCTACCGGCATTCAGGAATATGGCAAGATGATCAAGTTCAGCCATACGATTTTTGCCCTTCCCTTTGCCCTCTCCGCCCTGATATTGGCCCAGCGAAACAGCGCAATAACCATCCAGCTTTTATTCTGGATCCTTGCAGCCATTGCGGGAGCCAGATCAGCAGCAATGGGGTTCAACAGAATTGTTGATGCCCGGTTCGACAGAAAAAATTCCCGTACAGCGCAAAGGGCCATACCGGCTGGAATACTTTCCAAAAAGTCAGCAGCCATCTTTGTGGCGGTTTTTTCTCTTGTTTTTATTCTGGCTGCTGCCATGATAAGCAGGCTTTGCTTCCTGCTGTCCTTTCCTGTTTTATTTATCCTCTTTTTTTATTCCTATACAAAGCGGTTTACAGCTCTTTCCCATCTCTAGAATTTAACCTGCCGGTAATTATTCTTTCCATGTCTTTATTAACTTATATCGCAGGTTTTGACATCATGTATTCTTGTCAGGATGTTGAATTTGACAAAAAGATGGGGCTGTTTTCGATTCCTGCCAAACTGGGCACTGATGCAGCTCTTCATATTTCAAGTGTTTTGCATTTTATTTCATTTTTATGCCTGTTTTTACTTCTTATTGTATTTAATTTAGGTATTATTTATATGGCAGCCCTTTTTATTAAAAACCCCATGATTTAACACATATTCAAAAAGCCTTTTTCAATGTAAACAGCGCCATCTCAATCATCCTCTTTCTTGGCATACTCGGTGACGAACTAATGAGGATGTAAAAAAGTTAGAAGATAGAAGAGATGAACGTTCAACATCGAACGTCCAACATCGAATTTTGAATGTTAAATGTTGATGTTGCTTCGCTCCTTCAATCTTTACTCTCTGCTCTTTGCTATCTTCTCACCTTCTGATCTCTGGCCTCCAATTTCTGTTCCCTATTCCCCGTTCCCAATTCCCTTTGCTCGTTGCTCTCCAACAGCCAACTTGTACTGGCGGGTTTTAAACCCGCCCCTACCTCCGACCTCTGACTTCTTTTTCTTTTGCTTTTCATTCGA
>JAFCZU010000212.1 GCA_019314185.1 Deltaproteobacteria bacterium
CCCAGATAACTCTCCTGCAAAATCTTCAGCACTTCAAAATTATCCCCTTCGATATAGAGATTTTCAGTGGTATCAAAGTTAACACTCTCTTCTCTGCAGGGTCTCAGGGTTTTACTGATAGGCGTATTTGCCTTTAACAGCGATGCCTTTTTACCCGGCCAGTCCAGACGGTAGCGTTCGTTTTCATCATCTACCAGTACATCAGACAAGCTCTGTTTTAACAGATCAAAATCAATAGCTTTCTTATATCTCTTTTTTTCGTGTCCTTTCGTGTCTTTCGTGGCTTCATCTTCTATTTCAGTCATTACATGGGGAAAGAGCTTTGCGATCTGCTCAATATTTTTATTTGTTAAATTGGGGGTTTGCATTTTTAGTTTTTCCATTATTTATTCCTTTTAGATTTCAGCCACGAAAGGCACTAAAGATTCCCTTTAATAATTTTCAGTTGCTGCTGTCTTTCCAATAAAAATTTGTTCAACTCAACTTTTCTATTAAATTGCTTCTCTTTTCTTATTTTACTGCCCAGGGTTGTTATCTCTTTTCCCAAACGTTTTATCTTGTCATCGGCGTCAATGATCGCGGCAAAATCGCTCTGGTTTTTAGCTTCGTTATTGATAAATGCTTTAATCAATTTTTGATAGACTTTTTCTAAATCAATACCCGTAAAGTCAAAATTCAAATCCTCATTCCACTGTGAAAAATAGTAATTCCGGGTGGAAGCACTTTCTTTTTCGGTCATGGTTTTCAAAATCGGGCCTTTTAAGGTAATGCCGTAAGCTGTGTTATCTTTATAAACAAACTGATATAAAATCTGATAGGGAATCGCCTTATCAATCACTTTGAGAACATTTTCAGGTATGACTTGTTCTTTCAGCTCTATCTCAAAAACTTGAATTTCTGTAACGCTATCGGTCTTGCTTATTCCAATTGTGTCTTCGGCAAGTTTATATTTCCAGGTTATTTTGTTAATTTTTTTGATGAACTCATTTTGTATTTTTGAACTTAACGTGGCCCTTTCATAAAGTTTGGTTTTTGCGATAAATTTATTAACAAGTGCATTATGCGGCAATTTGAATTTATGATTTATCATTATTTAATTACCATAAAAGCAAGCAATTCAAAATCATCCAGGCCTTTAATGTTATTCACCAGAGCGGTTGTTCCACCGGTCGAGAACAGACTGTCCACGTCACTTTCATCTTTAACGTTTAAGATGGATTCTACCCCGCTGCCTAATAATGCAGAGTAGTGCTCCATTTTCTTGCCATCTTCCGTCTCTTGATTAAATCGTTCATAAACCTCTCTTATCGGCAGATCTTTGCCTTTGGAAATAACCCGCAATATATCCAGTGTATTTTTTACATTAAGATGGTTGGAGAGTATTTCACCATTTTCCTTAATATTCCTTAATATAAACCAGGTAAAAAGGATGTAAGTGATTAGTGTTATCAATATTAACGTCACTGTTGATATTTTTTAATACAAAAATAACCCCCTCACAAATACCCTTTTCAATAACCTTTTCACAGACTGAATGGATGCCATTGGGTACACTTTCCAGGCTTCCATTTTCATTGATATAATTTACCAAATCCATCCGAAAATCATTCAACCCTAAATCGGTAATCGATACCCCTGATTCCATAGCTTCAATATCGACTACTTCTTCCTGTAGCTTTTCTAATTGTTTTTTTCTAAATAATAAGTCGGATGATTTGTTGGTGAGTACATTATCTTCTCCGGTTGCGGTCATATCAACCATAAACATTTTACTTTCAACCCTGTTTTTTAGATTTATATAATCATCCAGCGAAAGTTGCGGCCAAAAATTAATAAGTTGAATCTCTTTATTGTGCGATCCAATTCTATCTATCCTGCCAAATCGTTGAATAATACGAACAGGGTTCCAGTGGATGTCATAGTTGATTAAGGTGTCGCAATCCTGAAGATTTTGCCCCTCGGATATACAATCAGTTGCAATCAGAATATCTATTTCAGGTGCGTTTTTATTCTTTCTTTCTTTAGATACAGGAGAAAAATTGATCAAAATATTATTAAAGGCATTATCAATATCAAGCGTTGTTTTGTTTTGATTTGAGCCGGTTATTTTTGCGGTCTCTAAATTATGCTCTTTTTTATTATGCAGGGCGAGATTTTGATAGAGGTAATTGACGGTATCAGCAAAGGCGCTGAAAATGAGTATTTTTTTATTATTGCCATTGATGGGGTTGTGGATTTTATGTTCAATAAATATTTTGAGATCTTGCAGCTTTTTATCATGCTTGGGCGTTACTTTTTGCATTTCTGCCAATAGTTCATTTGCAATATCAAAATCTGCCTGCAAATCAATTTTCCAGCCGGAGGTATTCATATCGGCGAGATTGATTTTTATTTTGTCCCCAATGCTGAACTCATCATCTAACCAGTCATCACTTTCAGTATCAAAATTGACATCATCAACCCGGGTCTCATCCGCATAGAGTATTTTACCACTGCGTTCAAACTCTTCAATCTTGTCTAAACTAATTGTTATCCCTTTAATAAATTTATCCAGCGTAATCCTGAAAGAGTCAACCGAGCTTTCCAGCCTTTTCAGGTGGGATTGTTTAAAACGCCCTCCTTTATTGATGCTGGTATCATACAGATCGCTATAAAATTCTTTTTTACTCTCCAGGAGGTAATCAAACGGGGAGTAGATTGACATGTTTAATTTGGAGAATTCCCTGTATAAATCAGAAATTTTTATAAAACTATCTAATTCTGTAATATCTGCTCTGTGTGTAATGGGTTTTAACCGCGTTGGGAAGCTGCCGATTTTTTTCATATCATAATATTTTTCGATATGTTTTCTGCTTCTGGCAATTGTCACGCTGTCTAATAATTTAAAAAAATCAAAATTTGTGTTGAGACGATTCAACAATTGCCGGCTTGTTCTTTCTTCCACATCTAATTTTGCCCAATCATTAAATATCCCAATCATTAAATATCTTTTGTGAATTTTTTAAAATGTTATTAATGGAGTGGCTCACATCTATTTTATCATCTATTATCCCTGTTTGACCTTCATAAGCTAAAGCAATTTGATTTTTGAGGTCGGTAAATCTATTGTTGACGGGCGTTGCGGACAACATTAAAATTTTTGTTTTAACACCGGCCTGCATTACATGCTTAAGTAATTTTTGATACCGTGTGATTTTATCTTTGCGCGGGTCATTATTTCTAAAATGATGCGATTCGTCGATAACAACTAAATCATAATTTCCCCAATTTATTCGAGACAGGTCAATCCCGTTTGAAATGCCTTTATCCCTGGACAAATCTGTGTGGTATAGAACATCATAGTTAAAACGATCTTTCAGCAGGGGATTGTCATCATAATTATTTAAAAAGGTTTGCCAGTTATCGCCGAGTTTTTTAGGGCATAAAACAAGAACCGTCCTGTTTCTTTCCTGATAATATTTAATAACACCGAGGGCAGAGAACGTTTTGCCAAGCCCCACACTATCAGCAAGGATGCAGCCATTATGCCGCTCTAATTTATTAATGATTCCAAGCGCTGCATCACGCTGAAAATCGTACAGTTTATTCCAAATGATGGATTCTTTAAAACCTGTTTTTTCATTGGCAAGTTCGTCTTCGGATATATCTTCTAAAAATTCATTGAAAATATTGTAGAGTGTAAGGTAATAAATAAATTCAGGTGAATTTTCTTTATATAGATCCGCGATATAATCCACAACCTCAGCAGTAATATCTTTTAATACTTTTTCATCTTGCCATATCTCTTCAAAGTTTTGTGAGTATTGCTGTGTAATGTCAGAATCATCGGTCTTAATGATTTGATTTAAAATGGCATTGTCTTTTTGATAACCAAATCCGGCACTGCTAAATTCATTAATACCAGTATAAACAAAGCTGTTTTCACTATTTTCTAAATTCAGATGTGGTTGAATATATTGATTGCACGCATTAGTTTTGAATAATACTTTACGTTCTATCCATTTTTTACACTCCTGCGCAATGGCTTTGCCTTTAAGTTCATTTTTTAAGTTTATTTCAAAATCAGACCCACTGATTGCCTTTTTTCGATGATTGGAATTAATTTGAAATTGTCTTTGCTCTCTTTTGTTTTTATCTAATTCTATAAAAGTTGGGTCTGTAAATATAAATCTTAGCCGGCTAATTTTATTGAGTTCTTTTTTAAGAACTGTATGGCCGTAGATAGAAAATATACCTGCTGCAATGTCAATTTTACTGCCTGTATGGATGTTTTTTTTTAAGTCATCCCCCACTTTATTTGTTTTGTTATTAAAGCTTTTTATCACGATGAATAAAACCCTGTTTAATTGTTATTGAGCGGCATAAATAGTATTTAATGGTCTGTAGCCTTTTAGAAAAAGCATCTGTATCACGTCTTGAATCTTGAGCATGATATCTTGCTTTCAATTTTTAACAACACAGACATTAATATAGACTTTGCATTGGCTATAAACTGCGGTTTTTAAAACGGTCAGGATTGTAAAGAACAAATCAGTTTTTCGTGGTGAAAAAAACATAATACGCTTACCAATATTGAAGAAATATTGTTACTCAAAAATACTAACATCCCCCACACCCTTGCGTATTACTTCAGGCATGTCATCAATCAACGATATTACGCTTGAGGGTTGTCCCATGACAGGGGTTTCTCCATCGATTACAATATCTATTCTGGAATGGAATAAATCGTGAATCAGGGCTGGATCATGCAAAATTGTACCATCAGGCATTGTTGCACTTGTGGTAATTATAGGATTCCCCAACTCTTCCACCAGGGCAAGGCAAATGGAATTGTCAGGAACACGTATGCCGGCGGTTTTGCGCTTAGTCAACATTATCCTTGGCACAAGTTTTGAGCCTTCCAGAATGAAAGTATAAGGCCCCGGCAATAGACGTTTCATGGTTTTGTATGCATAATTTGAAACTTTGGCGTAATGACTGATATTTTTCAGTCCTGAACAAATAAAGCTGAATGGCTTTTTTTTATTCCTCTGCTTTAATTGATATATCTTCTCAATAGCCTTTTTGTTCATTATATCACAACCTATTCCATAATAAGTGTCTGTCGGATAGGCGATTATACCGCTCCTTTTTAACGTCTCAACAGTTTTTCTGATTAGCCGCTCCTGCGGATTTGTTGAATTTATTTTAATAAGCATAATTATGTCTCAAGGTTGAAAAAAAAGTCTTAACCCTTAATTCTCTAATCCTTTTACATTGTCAAGGCAACAAATAAGATTGCTAAGGGCTCGCTCAAAAGAAAAATCCATTTGCTATTCGGGGTTCAAAAATATATATTGCATTAATTAAGCTGTTAGCTGTTAGCACAACAATTTAAATACATTGCTAAAGATCAACATGTCACCCAATGGGTGAAAATCGAATCGCAGGTAACCATCCGAAATAATAATAGCTAATCGCTCATACAAGCTATTAATATTAATATAATTTTATGGAGAAACACTATGATAAAAATGCCTATTGAAGAAGCTTTGTCTTTTGATGATGTTTTACTTATTCCTAATTATTCCGATGTATTGCCAAAAGATGCCGACACCAGCACAATGTTGACAAAAAATATTTCACTAAACATCCCGATTGTCAGCTCTGCCATGGATACCGTAACAGAAGCAAGTGCTGCCATAAGTCTGGCTCGTAATGGCGGTATAGGTTTTATACATCGCAACATGAGCATTGAAAACCAGGTTCTTGAAGTAGATAAGGTAAAAAAATCTGAAAGCGGTATGATTATCGATCCTATTACCATTCGTCCTGACAAACCCATACACGAAGTGCTGAAACTGATGGAGCAGTATCATATATCCGGAATACCGGTAACAAAAGGGGATAAACTTGTCGGAATCGTAACAAACAGAGACCTGCGTTTTGAAACCAAACTGTCAAAAAAAGTCTCTGAAGTAATGACAAAGAAAAATCTAATAACCGTTTCAGAGGGAATTTCCCTCGAGGAATCAAAAAAGCTGCTACACAAACACAGAATCGAAAAACTCCTTGTAGTCGATAAAAAAGGTCAACTCACAGGCATGATAACCATAAAAGATATTGAAAAAATAAAGAAATATCCAAAATCCTGCAAGGACAAAAGGGGCAGGCTCAGGGCAGGAGCTGCAATCGGAGTCGGTTCAGACATGGAAAAACGCACTGAAGCCCTTCTTAAATCAGGCGCTGATGTCATATTAATTGATACATCTCACGGACATAGTAAGAATGTAATCAATGCTGTTAAAACATTAAAAAACAACTTTAAAGATATCGAACTTATCGCCGGCAATGTTGGCACTGCAAAAGGAGCCGAAGCTCTTATTAAAGCCGGAGTTGATGGAGTAAAAATTGGAATCGGACCGGGTTCAATATGCACCACACGTATAGTGGCAGGTGTTGGAATGCCGCAGCTAACCGCCATAATGAATTGCAAATCAATATCGGCAAAAACCGGAGTTCCTTTAATCGCCGACGGCGGGATAAAATATTCGGGCGACATAACAAAAGCCATTGGCGCCGGCGCTCATGTAGTAATGATAGGCGGACTTTTTGCCGGAGCCGAGGAAAGCCCTGGTGAACTCGTTATATTTCAGGGCCGCAGCTACAAGTCTTACAGGGGCATGGGATCTATTGAAGCCATGAAAAAAGGGAGTAAAGACAGATACTACCATGAAGACACAGTAGAAGGCGACAAGCTGGTCCCTGAAGGAATTGTCGGACGTGTCCCATATAAAGGTTCACTTGCAGATAATATTTTCCAGCTTATTGGTGGATTAAAGGCTGGAATGGGATATGTAGGCTGTAGAACCATAGAAGAGCTGAGGGAAAATGCCCGTTTCATTAAGATAAGCGCAGCCGGTTTACGCGAAAGCCATGTCCATGACGTTATAATTACAAAAGAAGCACCAAATTATCGTCTTGAGTAAACCTGCGTAAGCTATTAGCTGTTAGCCGTTGGCTATTATGAACTATGCATTCGTATAATTATTGATGAACCCGTAAAAAGCTATATTATATCGCTTTGCGGTGCTGTAACCAAAAATAATTTGTCAATCATAATAGCATGGCCGTAAGATCAAGAAATAAAATGTTTATGATAAGAAAATATTGAACGGCAGAGTAAAAATTCTTTTGAACGTTGAACATCGAATGATGAAATCGCTCCTGCCGCGACGGGCGCGAGCACGGCGGGTCGCTCCGCCAATTTATAAATTGGTAGAATACCTTATTCAAAATTCGATGTTGGACGTTCGATGTTCGATGTTCATCTTTTTAGTTATTTGAAAGTCGAATTCATCATCCCTGAACCCGTAAACCCTTATATACCTGTGACTAAAAACCCAATAAATTTTGTTCATCTTCATATTCATACCCAGTACAGCCTGCTTGACGGCGCTATAAGGATCGATGCGCTTTTAAAACGTGCAGCCGATTTCGGCATGGATTCCGTAGCCATTACAGATCATGGAACCATGTTCGGAGTTGTTGAGTTTTATGAAAAGGCAAAAAAAGCCGGGATCAAACCGATTATAGGGTGCGAATACTATGTTGCGCCGCGCTCTATTTCCGATAAAACCCCAATCGATCACAAAGGGCTTTCCCATCTTGTTCTCCTGGCAAAAGACCGGGAAGGATACCAAAATTTATGCAGACTGGCTTCAATCGCCCAAATCAAGGGCTTCTATCACAAACCACGCATTGACAAAGAAAATATAAAAAAATATTGTAAAGGGCTTATCGCTCTTTCAGCTTGCATGCAAGGCGAAATACCCTCTCTGATTACTGAAAACAGACAGGATAAAGCCGATGAAGCCGCGCTTTCCTTTCTTGACATATTTGACAAGGATAATTTCTATCTTGAAGTCCAAAACAACGGTATTGATAAGCAGGAAAAAATAAATCAAGCCCTCCTCGACATGAACAAAAGACTTTCAATTCCTCTTGTTGCCACGAACGACTGTCATTACTTAGACAAAGAGGATGTAAGGGCTCATGAAGTGCTTTTGTGTATACAAACCGGAAAAACAATTCATGACCCCAACCGCTTTAAATTTCAAACAGACCAGCTCTATTTTAAATCACCGGAAGAGATGCATTCTTCTTTTGCCGACTATCCCAACGCTCTAAACAACACCGTTGACATTGCAAAGAGATGCAATGTTGAATTCGACTTTTACACAAATTCAGACACAAGATATCACTTTCCGAAATTCGACACCTCTGCGGAACAGACAGCAGATGAAATTTTTGAACAACAGGTAAGAAACGGATACTCAAGAGTATTAAAACGTATAAAGGCAAAGAACCCCGACATCAATGAAAACACATATAATGATCGTCTTGAATATGAAATTTCAACTATAATTGATATGGACTTCCCGGGGTATTTTCTGATTGTCGCCGATTTCATACGTTATGCCAAAGCAAACAATATCCCTGTCGGCCCTGGCAGAGGATCTGCGGCAGGAAGCCTTGTGGCATATTCACTTGGAATCACTGGTCTTGATCCCATAGAACATGGTCTGATTTTTGAACGATTCCTGAATCCTGCGCGTAAAAGCATGCCTGATATTGACGTTGATTTTTGTATAATCAACCGGGAAAAAATATTTAAATACCTTGTTGAAAAATACGGGGGTGGCGATTATGTGGCCCAGATAATTACTTTTGGGAAACTGAAAACCAGAGCTGTAATTCGAGATGTGGGCCGCGCTCTTGATATACCTTTATATGAGGTGGATTCCATTGCCAAGATGGTGCCTGA
>JAFCZU010000213.1 GCA_019314185.1 Deltaproteobacteria bacterium
TTAACTGATGAGATGATCGGAGAAATAAAAAGGGAGATTACAAGATTTGAGTACAAACCCAAAATCAGCATAATCATGCCGGTTTATAATGTGGATAAAATCTGGCTTGAAAAAGCCATAGATTCGGTTATAAATCAGCTCTACGAAAACTGGGAATTATGTATAGCCGATGATGCGTCTACCAAAAAGCATATAAAGGAAACCTTAAAAAGGTACTCGAAAAAAGATAAACGGATAAGGGTCAGGTATTTAGAAGAAAACCAGGGCATCGGGGGCGCTTCTAATGAAGCTTTATCCCTGGCGACAGGTGAATATATAGGATTATTGGACAACGATGATGAGCTGACTATTAATGCCTTATATGAAGTTGTCAGAATACTAAATGAGAATGGAGAGATTGATTTTATTTACAGTGATGAGGATAAAATTACTGCCAACGGTGAGAGGAAAGACCCTTTTTTTAAACCGGATTGGTCTCCGGACATACTCCGTAGTTACAATTATATATGCCATTTTGCCGTGCTCAGGAGAAAGATTGTAGAAGACTCAGGAGGGTTCAGGAAGGGCTATGATGGTTCTCAGGATTATGACCTATTTTTAAGAGTTGTAGAGAAAACCGAAAGAGTTGTCCACATCCCGAAGGTGCTTTATCATTGGAGGTGTATTGATGGTTCGATTGGGAAAAGTCCGGAGGCAAAGCCTTATGCTTATGAAAGCGCGAAAAAAGCTCTGGCGGACCATATCCGGAGGTCTGGTTTGGATGGAGAGGTGTGTGACGGCGCGTTTATAGGTTCTTATCGTATTAGATACCGAATCAATGGTTCTTGCAAAGTTTCCATCGTAATCCCGTCTAAGGACAAAGCCGAGGTGCTAAGGAAATGTATGGACTCAATTTTCCATCGGACTTCTTATCCAAACTATTCGGTTGTGATAGTTGACAATGGAAGCGTTGAAAAGGAAACGTTTAAGTATTACAGCGAACTCAGCCGCAATCCGAAAATATCCATTTTGAAATATGATAAGCCTTTTAACTATTCCACTCTTAACAATTACGCCGTCCGCCATATAGATTCAGAATATATACTGTTTTTGAATAATGACATCGAGGTGCTTTCTCCGGAATGGATTGAGGCGATGGTCGAATTTGCCCAAAGAAGGGATGTTGGCGCTGTGGGGTCATTGTTATACTATCCGAATGACACAGTTCAGCACGGGGGAGTTATTGTGGGTTTGGTAGGGGTGGCAGGACATTCACATAAGCATTCCAAGAAAGAGTCTTTAGGCTATTATGGCAGGTTAAAAGTAATTCAAAATCTTAGCGCTGTTACCGCAGCCTGTCTGATGACTAAAAGTAGAGTTTTTAAGGAGGTCGGTGGCTTCGATGAAAATTTCAGCCATGCCTTCAATGATGTCGATTTTTGTATGAAACTCAGGCAAAAGGGATATCTGATAGTTTATACTCCTTATGCGGAACTCTATCATCATGAATCTCTAAGTCGGGGCTATGAAGACACCCCGGAAAAACAGGCAAGGTTCGGAAAAGAAATAGAACTCTTTCAGGCAAAGTGGAAGGATATATTGGCGAATGGAGACCCTTATTACAATCCCAATCTGACTCTAGGCAGGGAAGACTTTTCCATTAGAATATAGATTATAATACCCGGATGTGGTCAAAGCATACAGTGATGCCAGCTTACAACGGTCCGGATTTGCCTATGCATTACTTTTGGAAGACTTCAAAGGCATAAATAATCCGGAGGTTCGTCTTTTTGCGCTGTCGAAAAAAGGTATAGCCTCTGAGCTGCATTATCCCAAAGGATACAAGTGGGGTAGAAAATCGTAAGCCACAATTCCATAATAACCATCATCATCCCCAATTTAAATGGAAAAAGATTTTTAGGAATCTGTCTTGACTCGATTTATTGCTCGTCTCAAAACATCTGCGATCATATTATTCAGACATGGTAAACAAACACTTTGGAAAACTCTGTGCAATTGTTGTAACTTACAACATCGGTTCGAAATACAGAGAAAACTTTGACAGTATCATCCCCCAGGTTGACAGGATTTTTATCATTGATAACGGTTCTGATCAGGGAACAGTCTCATTACTTAAGAAACTGCAGGAAGAAAATCCTGAAAAGGTAAAAATCGTTTTTAATGAAAAAAACGCAGGCCTTGCAAAGGCCCAGAATATTGGCCTTTCTCATGCACTGGAAGAAGAGTTTGACTGGGTGCTTTTGCTTGATCATGATAGCTGGGCACATCTTGATATGATCCATAATATGGGCATAGCTTTAAACAATTACCCGGAAAGGGAAAGGGTTGGTCTGATTGCCCCATATCTTAAAGAAATTAATGTTGACAGACAACCACGCTATATTGTTCCAAGATACAAGATACTGTTCGAAAGAAAGTACTTTGGCACAACCCGCGTTATGGACGATGTGCTCTGCGTTATCGCATCAGGCAGCCTTATACGCATGGATGTTATTAGGAAACTTGGAAAGTTCAGAGAAGACTTTTTTATTGATTATATAGATTCCGAATTCTGCATGGCACTCATTGTCAATGGTTGGAAAATCCTGGTGGTAAGAGATGCGATACTTAAACATTCACTAGGAAACAAGCATCTGCACAATTTTCTTAGTCTGGAAGTTGTTACCACTAATCACTCTCCAGAGAGGCGGTATACTATCTACAGAAACCGTGTATATCTCTGGAAAAAGTATCTGTTCACCGTTCCTGCCTATATAGTATTTGATATCACAGCTGCCGGTTATGACTTGTTACGCATACTCCTCTTCGAGAAAAACCGCAGAAAGAAATTTGTTCAGGCAGTAAAGGGAGGGCTCATGGGACTTGGCGGTATAGGCTGGTGCGCTAAACGTTTCTGAATCGATTATGTTTCACAAGGATAGCAGCAATTCCCGATTGCATCCGGAACATTCCCAGTGATTCCAGGATGCGTGAAATCTGTGACGAAATAGATCCAAAGAAATATCTGTCTCCAATATTTAAAGTTCCTTTCCGGCATCTACAGCGTGGCAAGGCGCGGCGCTGGAACAAATGGTTTTTTATAAAGGATGTTATCTTTTAAATCTGGACGGCACCGGTTTTTTCTCATCTAAAAAAGCAAACGCCTCATATTGTATGGAAAAGGTAAATAAAAAAACTGGAGAAATCACTTATCATCTTCAGATGTTAGGGGCGGCAATCGTTCATCCAAATTTCAAAGAGGTCATTCCTCATTTTGAGGTTGAAAACAGCTTTCAGTATGCTCTCTTGAGCAGTTACAGCGGCATACATGTGGACGGATATTTGATCGATTTGGTTCGTGCGCTTCGAAATGATGATTTCGAGACATTTTTTGACACACTGCGAATTTTTTTTGCCGATATCCCATACGATCTTCACATAAAAAAAGAGAAATATTACCAAACCGTTTTTTACCTGATATTTTCTCTGATCGGATTAAAAGTGGAAGCTGAGGTAAAAACAAACAAGGGAAGTATAGATGCTGTTATTATCGACAAAGGCATATACATCTTTGAATTCAAATTCGATGGGAGCAAAGATGAGGCATTGGGCCAGATCAAGAAAAAGAAATATTTTGAAAAATACCTGAGTCCAGGCAAGGAAATCTATCTTATTGGCGTTGAGTTTGCGGACAGGAATGTGGGTGAATGGGTGGTTGAGAAGGCTTAGTTCCTTAGTTGTAAATTTTGTGCTTTTCATGGCAAGAAATCCGTAGTGATACATAACTCGTTGGCGGAATAAAATCCGAATATCGAATATCGAAATCCGAAACAATACCGAATGACCAAAAATTCAAATGATCGAAACAAGATCATGATTTGGAGAAAGCTTAATAGCTCCGTTGTTTTTGTTATTGGCACATTCGTATTTTGGTCATTGTTTCGGATTTCGTGTTTCGTATTTCGAATTTTTGACCGAAAAGCCAGCGTTTTCGGTCAAGCACTATCTATGCGTTGTTTTAGAAGAAAGTTGAATAGGAAATTCCATCGTATGCTGAGACGCTTACGGGTTTTGGTTGCTCGCGTATTGCACAGAGTACAACCACTGGATAGATTGGTCGCAGCCACGGTATGGTGCCTGTTGAGAAAATGTTTTACCGTTGATGCTGAACCGCTTAAATCCCTGTTTCATAATAGCAGCGCAGAGGGACTCAAATGGTTGTTGGTTTATGGTAAACCGTTCATGACGATACTTATGCCGGTGTATAATACCGACCCTGAAGTCCTGAAAAAAAGCATCGAATCAGTCCTTTGCCAGGCTTACAAAAAATGGGAGCTTTGTATAGTTGATGATGCATCAACCATGCCCCATGTCAGGCCGCTTCTTGAAATCTACGCACGGAAAGATCCTCGCATCAGGTTAAAGTTTTCAGACAGTAATCAGGGCATCGCAGCCACAATAAACAAGGCTGCCAAGATGGCATCCGGGGACTATCTTGGTGTTTTGGACCACGATGACGAACTTGATCCCTTGACACTATTTGAGTATGTTAAAACAATCAATGAGCATCCTGACGCAGACTGTATTTACTGTGATGAGGATAAGATTGATGAGCAAGGCCAGCATTGTGATCCCTGGTTCAAATCGGACTGGAACCCTGATCTGTCCTTGTCTTTTAATTATGTCATGCATTTTGCTGTGTACAGGCGAATTCTGTTTGAAAAGCTGGGTGGTTTTCGAAAGGCATACGAAGGCTCTCAAGACTATGACCTCCTGCTTCGAGTTTCCGAAAAGACTGACGGAATCTACCATATACCCAGGATTCTCTATCACTGGAGGATAAGTGATTGTTCCATTGCCTCAGGTCCCGAGGCCAAACCTCAAGTTTTTGCAAGCGGCCTGGCTGCTTTAAATGATACCTTGAAGCGGCGGGGGATTGATGCCGTGGCAAAGGATGCGCCTGGTACATGGAAAGGCGTATACAGGGTGAAGCGAAAAATTACCAAGCCCTTATCATGTTCGATCCTTGTGGTTTTTTGCGGAGACCTGGGCTCATTGTCCCGTCTTCTCGATAGCATCTTCTCCAACATGCCACAGAGCAACTTTGAGGTGCTGCTTAGTGTGCATTCATCATTGGAGCTTGATCAGAATGAGTTTTCAAAGCAATACAAGGAAGTTATCAAGTGTGTAAAATTTAGTGGCCCCAATACAGTTCCCAGGGCCTTTAATTTGGGAGTTCACCAGGCATCCGGCGATGTCCTCTTTTTTCTGGATGAAACCATGGAGTTGATCTCTTCGGAAAGTTACTGGAGTTTGCTTGAGCACGTACAACGAGAAGAAGTTGGTGCTGTGGGAGGGAAAGTTTACTATGGCAACGGACTGGTTGAGCATGCCGGCGTTATTCTGGGACCGTTTAATTTGCTGGGATATGCGCATAGGGCAATCCCTGACACACCGGGCTATGTTGGTTTGAAGAACATGATCTGCAACTATAGCGCCGTAATGGGGTTAGGGATGATGACCCGAAAGAAGCTGTTCATGGATGTTAGTGGGTTTGACAAAGAACTTGCAAGGTCATACTGGGATGTGGACTATTGCCTGAAGCTCAGAGAGCAGGGATACCTGATGACCTACACACCTTATGCAAGGTTTCGTCACCATATTCCTGTAAAGGCCATCCATGAAATGATAGTAGAGCCGGAGGCTGCACTTTTCAGGAGCCGGTGGCAGCACATTATTGATCGGGACCCATACTTTAATCCGAATTTTTCCAGAGAGGTTGAGAGTTTTAGCTTTGGAACATATAGATCGTCAAATGGTCAAATGGTTGATTAAAACATTAGTAATTAGGGGGGATTATGAAAAAGGGAATATTTTGCTTTTTATTCGTACTGGTGACCTATGTTTCATCTTCCAAGGCCCTGGCGGCTCAATATGACTTTTTCGGAAGATTTATTCCGGAGGGAACACCTACCATTGACGGCGTCATAACGCCCGGGGAATGGGACGAAACTGGCCGCATAACCCTTTACAAATTTTTCGGTGAGGATTCCAGGATAGAGATCTACCTGATGTGGGACTCCACCAATCTCTACCTGGGTGCCGATATAGAAGATTTCGAGTTGTGGGTAGATGATTATGATTCTTCCACCTCCTGGGTGAGCACCTGGGATGACGATGCTCTCAAATGGGAGATTGATCCCAATTTCAGCAGGGATGAGATGTTTCAAGACACTGACAGAGTCTTTGCCATTAATGCAGATGGCTCGGCCAGGCGCTTTGATCAGGGGGATGGCTCCGGAAGCACCCTGGGTGCCACCATCTTTGACACCATACAGGCAGTGGTTAAATATTCAGGCACCTTAAATGATTATACATTCAAGACACTTTCTACTGAAAGCCAGAAAGATTGTGGCTTCGTGGTGGAGGTGGCCATAAGCTGGAGGAATATTTTTGGTTCTTCTGACGCTGCAGCGCCGGTTGATGGCTATTCCCTTGGCATGAACTTCACTAATATTGAAGATGATACAGGAGGCTCCATGGATCCCGAGTATTATAAGGAGTGGAAGAGAGTATATGATGAGCTTACTCGCTTCATGGGAGAAGAGGGGATTCCGGAAAACTGGGCCGAATTTGTCATCTCTTCAAGTAGCGACAGCACACCCCCTGCAGCTATATCAAACCTGCAAGTCAGTAATACCAGCGCCTATTCCACGAAGATATCTTTCACGGCTCCAGGTGACAATGATTCAAGCGGCTACGCCAAATCCTATGATATTCGCTATTCTACTTCTGCGATCACGGAAGACAACTGGTATGCTGCAACCGTATACAAGAACAATTTTCGGCCGCAGAAGGCAGGTAAAGAGGAATCATTCAAGCTTATCGGTCTTGTGGCTCAGACAACCTGCTACATCGGCGTAAAGGCCGTTGATGAGCGTGGGAATAGTTCTCCTGTGACAACTACCGGTGTTACCACAACTCCCGTATCTTCGCCTCAGGATAAGGGGTTTTTGACGGTGGATCCGGGCGGACGCTATCTGGCCTGGGAAAATGGGGAACCTTTTGTCGTAATAGGCGACAATCAGGGAATGCCCTGGCCCCATATCAGGACATTTTATAACGGGACTATGTGGGATGAAACACTTGGCCGTTACCGTAACTTTTATCAAGAGGAGGGGATTGCGGATGGTAAAAATTACCTTGAATACCTGAGTAACCATGGTGTAAATACAGTGCGGATCATGGCCGAGTCATACGACATTACCAATCCGGTCTATCTTTTCACCGATGCTTCCGGAGGACCGAGTCATATAACGTTCAATAATGACACGTTGGATTTCCTGGAAACCTTCCTCGACGAATGCGCCAATTACAATATCAATGTTATCGTTGTTCCCTTTGATACGTTTTTCTACAAGGAGTCATGGTCCAAGGTGTCCTTTAGTACTAATAAAGGCGGACCCATGTCAAGCACTACAGATTTTTATAACAATGCCTATAGGGACTACCTGAAGGCTGTGCTTGCAAAACTGGTTGATACCATAGGGGATAGGAAGAACTTGCTGGCCTGGGATCTTGTAAACGAATTTGATAGCGATGACCCGGAGTATGGCTGGAATCGTGCCACTTTTGACGCCAGAGAAGAGACCGTCAATGCCCTTGCAGATTACTTGAAGAGCATCGACCCCGACCACTTGGTCTGTCTTTCTTCTGTCAGATGGGATCCAAAATTCAGCGCCCATCAAACCCAGTCTGCTGATGGATCGGCCGTAGGATCTGACGCTGCCCTTATTCTGAACAACCAGCGTTTTGATTTCAACTCCACCCACACCTATTATCACGACATCAGGGACCCCAATCACAATGACCAGAACAATAGAACAACTTCCGATTTCACCTATCAGGTGGCAGATCTGGATAATACCATTGCTCCTGCTGTGCGAATCAAACAGGGGCTCCAATTTTACTATGCAAACAGCCTGACCCCAAAGCCATACTTCAATACTGAGGCCGGGCCCATCAAATTTTTTACCACCGAGTATGATCAGTACTTCACCCAGCAGGATGATTATCAATATTTTCACAACATGATCTGGGCCCATCTGGCATCCGGCGAGGTGGGCACTGGGCTGAGATGGCCGGGAGAGATGTTTGACGATCATGCACTACCGGACCAGATGAGGAAATATCAACTGGCCCTCAAGAACTTTCTTGGGGATAATCTTGATTTTTCAGGGTTTCAGCCGGTTCAAATCGGGCAATATATAGAGATAACCAATACTTCATATCCAGTTATTAAGATCGGAATTACTGACGGAACACAGGGGATTATCTTTCTTGTCAACGATGAACGGAGGCAGGGCAATGGCACGGTATCCGGCGCACGGCTGACCGTTCCCAGGCTTGCCGCCCATAGTACCTTTACCTTTGAGTTCTGGGACTCCTATGATGAGACCGGTACCACCCCAACATCGTCTGTTTCCGCAACTGCAGATGGTCAGGGTGAGGCCACTATTAGTTTGCCTGCATTTACCAAGACACAGGTAATCAAGTTTTACAGGACCGATAGCAACGGGCCGGTCACCGGCAATCTGGTAACTAATGACTTGTGGATCAGAGCAGTCATCCAGACTGAAGAAAAAGGCGCTATCGAAGCGGTCTGGCAAAAAGGTGGGGAAGATACTACTTCTCGAGGTGATCGGGTCATCTGGGGTCATTTCTATGCCAGTCCGAATGATGTGACCTGGGGTAGTGAGAATAATCCTGATCTTTTTGTTAAGATCTGGTTTGATGTGAGCGGAAGGGTAGATGTAAACTTCTTCCATGTCTCCGTGCCTGATATTGAGGTTTACTCAGACTATCCCTATGATGGAGTGCGGGA
>JAFCZU010000657.1 GCA_019314185.1 Deltaproteobacteria bacterium
TTTGTCTATTTTGCGGCCACAACAGGCCTTGAACTGATTTCCGGATTTAATGCGCAATATTTTTTCCATACCAGGCTGTGGGACTATTCGGATCAGCGTTTCCAGTATAAAGGTCATATATGTTTAAAATTCTCCATTTACTGGATACTGCTCGCATTTGCCTTTGAATATTTTCTTTTTCCTTTATATCAAATCCTGATCATTTGGCTGCCGCATGGCATTAAAACCCTTTTTGCAGGGCTAATTGTTTCAATGATGCTTATTGATCTTGCGGTATTATCCGTGAGGCAATTTCTGTTTGCAAATAAATGGACAAAAAAAGAAGAGGCTGCCATGGAGACTGAGTTCTTAGAGACAGCGGCCCCATTACTTGACAATCCAACGGTAAAAGCCCTGTCGGAACATAACCACCACAAGGGCAAAACCAGGCTGGATCATGTAAAGGAAGTGGCCTGGCTGAGTTTTCTTTTGGGCAAACGATTTTCCCTGGATTGCCAGGCAATAGTGCGGGGAGCCTTGCTGCACGATCTCTTTTTTTACGACTGGCTGCGCGAGGGTCCAAGACTTCACGGGTTCAGGCACCCAAATATCTCTTTGAAAAATGCGCGCAAGGTAACCTCTCTTTCCAGAAAAGAAGAGGATATTATCAAAAAACATATGTGGCCGCTTACAATTATTCCTCCGTTTTATAAAGAATCTCTTATTGTTTCTCTGGTGGATACATTTTGTTCTACGCGAGATTATATAAGAAGCTGAAATATGTAGGGTGCATAGAATGCACCCTACATACTTAAATTAGCGCCCTTCGGGCGGGCTTAAAAGATGAACGTCGAACATCGAACGTCCAACATCGAATTTTGAATAAGGAATTCTGCCAATTTATAAACTGACAGAGCGAAGCGATTTAATTATTCGATGTTCAACGTTGGATGTTCGATGTTCAAAAAAATTCATCTATATCCTATGATACTGAATTCATTAGGCATAAAATGGAAATTTCTATACTATCAAGTGCAGAAACTCAAAGGTAAATGATAACAAAAATGGAAAATACTTATTCAGCAGGTGTTGATATTGGCTCCACAACAGCCAAGGTCGTGATATGCGATGCTGATAGCAAGATGCTTTTTGAGCGCTATAGACGCCACCAGGCAAAGACCGTGGAAACGGTTCAAGAAATTTTGCAGGAAGCATTGGACGAGCTGGGCAATATCCCGGTCGAGTTGACAGTTACAGGCTCAGCAGGTATGGGGCTTGCCGAGGCATATCATCTCCCGTTCATCCAGGAGGTGGTGGCTTCAGCACGCTTCATAAAGGATGTCTATCCTGAAGTCAGAACCTTTATAGAGATAGGAGGAGAAGACTCCAAAATCATTTTTTTTGATGATCATCTTCGTCCTGACATGAGAATGAACGGCAGTTGTGCAGGAGGCACGGGAGCATTTATTGATCAGATGGCTGTGCTTCTCGATGTGCCTGTCTCCGAATTTAACGCGCTGGCTGAAAAGGCTGTATCCATTTATCCCATTGCTTCCCGGTGCCAAGACAGACATTCAGGCCTTGTTGAGCCGGGATGTTTCGAGGGAAGATGTAGCCGCTTCTGTATTTCACTCAGTCGCCATTCAGGTGATAACCGCTCTTTCGCGTGGCCGCGACATCAAAAGCAAGATACTCCTTGGCGGCGGCCCGTTGAGCTTTTATCCTGAGCTAAGACGGGCGTTTGTTAAAGTTCTGGCGATAAAGAATCCAAACGACCTGATTATTCCCGACCGGCCTGAACTCATCCCTGCCATGGGCACGGCGCTGCTCCACGAGGATCAACCGCATCAGATAAAACTTAAAGACTTACTGTTATTGTCCAAAACCAAAGATTTCGGAAAGATAAACCAGGCTTCGAGGAGGCTTCCGCCTCTTTTTGAAAGTAAAGCGGAATTTGAATCGTGGCAGAAAAAGCACCTTAAGAATCTGGTGCCCAGGGTCAGTCTGGACCAGGTAAAAGACAAAGACCTTTTCCTTGGTATAGATTCCGGCTCTACTACCACAAAGATAGTTCTTGCTGATGACAGGGAAAGATTTGTCATCGGTCATTACCGGCCCAATAACGGCAATCCTATCCAGGCTGTAAAAGACGCGTTGTCTGAATTTGCAAAAAAATTCAAAAAGGCCGGTTTCCGGCCGCGTATTATCAGGACAGCCGCAACCGGTTACGGTGAAGACCTGATTAAGGCTGCCTTTGACCTGGATGACGGCGTGGTGGAAACAATGGCGCACTACCGTGCGGCCAGGCGCTTTGATAATGATGTTTCCTTTATTCTCGATATCGGCGGCCAGGACATGAAAGCGATATATATCCGGGATCATGCTGTATCGGATATACAGGTCAATGAAGCGTGTTCATCCGGATGCGGTTCATTTCTTGAGACATTTGCCTCTTCCCTGGGATACAGCATTGCGGATTTTGCGAAAATAGCGTGCGAGAAAAATGCTCCATTTGATTTGGGAACCAGATGCACTGTCTTTATGAACTCGAAGGTCAAGCAGGCATTGCGCGAAGGAGCGACAGTTTCCGACATTTCCGCGGGACTTGCTTATTCGGTAATTAAAAATTCTATTTACAAGGTTCTCAAATTAAGAGATGTCGAGGTCTTAGGGGATAGAATTGTTGCCCAGGGAGGAACCTTTTGCAATCCGGCAGTATTGCGCGCGTTTGAACTTCTGCTCAACAAAGAGGTTGTCCGTCCTGATATTCCGGCGTTAATGGGAGCATACGGAGCAGCCATCACTGCCCTTAATAACCATCGTTTAAGTCCTGATGAATCAAAAGGATTTGCCGGCCTTGAAAATGCTTCTGATTTAAAAATCGATTTCACCAAAAAGGAAATAGAGTGTGGCGGCTGCGAAAACAGGTGCGCTGTCATGAAACTTACATTCGCCAATGGGAACCGGTTTTTTACAGGCAACCGGTGTGAACGGCATTTCAGTAACAGCGCCAGAACAAAAGACAGGGGAAGTAATTTAATAGCACAAAAATTACAACTCCTGTTTGATCGTCAAATGGAACCTGAAGGCGATCCGATTCTCACCTTTGGAATTCCGCGCTGTTTGAATATGTATGAAAATTTTTCTCCATCTAATTTCAAGCTCTTTGAAAAAGGAGCCTCAACAATAATGTCGGAAAATATCTGTTTTCCCGCAAAACTCGCGCACGGGCATATTTTCGATCTTTTGGAACGTAAGGTGGACAGAATTTTTTATCCGATTGTGGTTCATGAAAAAAAAGAATACCAGGATGTCCTGAACAGTTTCAACTGTCCGGTTGTTACCGGATATCCGGATGTAGTGAAAAGCGCAATCGACCCGGAAGGAAAATACAAAATACCTTTTGATAACCCGGCTTTCAGCTTTCGGGACAACGATCTGCTAGAAAAGCAGCTTTACATTTTTTTCAAACAATTTGGCATTGATTACAAAACCATTGTAAATGCTCTAAAACAGGGACTGACTGCTCAAAAGGAATTCAAAAAAGAACTGAGAAGCAGGGCAGCCTGTCTGATAAGTGAGGCTAAAAACAAAGGACGGATAATTGTTGTCCTGGCTGGCCGTCCTTATCATATAGACCCGCTTATCAACCACGGCATTCCGGACCTCTTAACCTCTATGGGGGTCAATGTTATAAGCGAAGATGCTGTTCCGGCAGATAAAGATCAGTCCCTCGCCGATGTCGAAGTGCTTACCCAGTGGACTTATGCCAACAGACTTTATGCTTCGGCCGGCTGGGTCGGCAAAAACCATCGGGCCGAACTTGTGCATCTTATTTCTTTCGGCTGCGGCCCTGATGCTGTGTCTGCAGATGAAGTAAGAGATATCCTGAAGGGGTACGGAAAGATTTACACGTCGATCAAGATGGACGAAATATCAAATCTGGGCGCTGTCAGGATCAGACTGCGTTCCATGCTGGAAGCGGTTAGAGAAAATGCGGGCAGCCCACGGTGCGCAAAAAAGATCGAAAAGAAAACAAACAGTGTCTTCATGCCAAAAGACAGAGATAGAACTCTGATTGCCCCCTATTTTTCTCCATTTTATTCTCCGCTTCTTCCCGCGGCTTTCAAGCCTTTGGGGTATCGGCTCGATGTATTGCCGCCCCAGGATAAGGCCTCTGTGGAATTTGGTCTTAAGAATATCAATAATGATATGTGCTATCCGGCTATTCTTGTTGCAGGAGACATAATCAAGGCATTTCAATCCGGTCAATATGATCCTAAGAAGACATCAATAATCTTAACCCAGACCGGCGGCCAGTGCAGGGCATCATCTTATGTTTCGCTTATCAGGAAAGGACTGACCGATGCGGGGCTGGAAGATGTTCCGATAATTGCGCTTTCACCTGATGATATAAATCCTCAGCCCGGATTTATTAT
>JAFCZU010000214.1 GCA_019314185.1 Deltaproteobacteria bacterium
GCCTTCTGAAAGTTTATTGACTGCAAAAATAAACTCCACGCTTCCGCCGATCTTTTTCGGGTCTGTTTCTTCGATATTATCAAGCTCCTGTTTGTACTCTGATTTGGAAACCTTACTTACAACACAAATCACCTTTTTGCGCTGCACCTCCATGATCTCAGAATCGGCTCCCTGAGCGCCGTGATACTTTTTCTCATATCCGGCAAGAAACGTGACAAACTCATCATACCTTCTTTGAGCATTTTTTATATTCGGGCAGATAAAAATTGTTATCGGTTTTACAATCCTTTTGCCCGAACGGGTTTTATACGCATACTTTTCCCTGTTTTCCAGATGATTTTTCAGCACCATCTCAAAACGCTGATCAATCGTGAGCCGGTCGTCGCCTTCATCGGTCTCGGTACGAATAATCGAATTGATCTTTTTGATATATTTCTCTTCGGTTGCATCTTTGATTGAATAGTTGAAAATGATATCTGCAAAATATTCGTTCTGATTATAGGGGGTGCCGGTAAAGCCGATGTGTCTGGTAATTTTGCTGTTTTCCTGCAAAAACCGCATCCACAGTCGCTCGTCTCTTGTTTCACCAATGCCTTCCTGCCCTGCTTCTCTATCAAGCACAAGACGATTATCCGCATATTTTAAATGTGAATAGGCATGATGGATTTCATCTCCAAGCACAAGGACTTCCTCTGTATTTTTGAATAATGTGTCGGTGATCCCGCCAAAGGTGTAAACTGCGTTGATGTTTTCAATGACAATGGAGTCGTCTTCTATTGGGTCGTTATCTGTGAGCAGGTTAATGGCTTTTCCCCGGTATCTTTGCGGAAGCTTGCTGTTGAATTCTCTTTTGTTTATCAGTTCCTTGAATTTTTCGCGGAGACACTGTTCGATAATAGTTGAAGCCGGGCCAAGCACAAGAACCCGTTTTGTAAGCCCCATTACAAGAGAAAGCCAGGCAATTGCAAAGATTACATAAGATTTTCCCGTACCGGTAGCCATATGCACTACCCCGGAAAGTCTGTCAGGAAGGGGTAGCTGGCGTAGAAAATTTTCTTCTGTTCCAAAACGCTGCTGAATCTGCAACTTTTTCTTATAATTTTCCCTTCCAAGCTCAGTAACGCTTTTGTAGCTGCCGCCCCAGAGATAGATCATGATCTGTTTTATGGCATCATACTGATAGTCACGCGAACCAACCAGCTCACTGACATAATCCTCGATCTCTGAAAAATTGAACTTGTTGTAATTGCACCTCCGAATATTTATATCCAGTATGTGATCAGATAAATTCAGTCTCTTAATCGCTTTCTGTCTCTTAGACTTTTTCGCCATTTTGTTTTAACCTATTTAGCAGACCCGCCATCTCTTTCACGAATGCTTCGCTTTCCTCAACGATCTCTTTGACTTGATCAGCATCAAATTGAATCAATGGCCGATAATCCGCCTTGTGTCGATTATCAAAAAGCCAATCATAGTGTTTTCCCCAGGACCTATCGATTTTCTTAGGTCGAACGAAGTCCCTGTGGAGCATTGATCGTACTTCTTTATGTTTTTTAAACGTTTTTCCCTCATTTAAAAGCACTGAAGAAAAAGCATGGAAACAGGCAAAATATGCATCTCGCACTGCATTTTGATACCTGCTTGATTTAAGGTTGTCCCGAGCTGACGCAAGGTCTTCCCCTGCCTTTTCTACCCAATAGTCGATAATGATTTGTTGGCTCATAACGCAACAGCTCCATCTCGTGAGATTTCCTGGTAAACAGGAAACTCCGTGAATATACCTTCCTCCCACTCATCAGAGAAAGTGAACAGCGGACTGAAAATAACATTATATTCCATACCAATATCAAACAAAGCCCCAATAATGGCCTTCTCCTCTTTCCAATGCAGCGACCTGGAAGCAACCACAAGCAAATCAATATCTGAATACTCGTCATAGTCTCCGCGGGCCTTTGATCCAAACAGAATAACTTTAGCTATGGAGAATTTACTTTTTAGCATATTGATGGCTGCCTTGATGGCGTCACTTTCATTTTTCATCAATGAGATGCTTTCAAAAGACTTCATAATAACTCCTTATAGTGGTTACTTGTTTTTGATGACAAAAGACTTACTCTCGTTGCCATGTTTATCGATAGCAATAACCGCAACACTTTCTGTCAAACCGGTCATTCTGATTTTGCCCTCATCATTAATATCTTTGGCAAATACGGTTCTGTCCATATCAAAAATCTTACCGTCATAATCAACATCCACAAGCAGCATTGCAAGCCCGTCAAGCCCTTTTAAACGCTCTCCCTGCTTATCCAGTATCTTTGTCTCAAATCGGGTGATCTTTAAACCCTGTTTGGTTCTCTCAACCTCAATCTCAACATCATCATTAAAATAAAACCCTGTCGAATTGATAAGGTTGTTGACATTTTCCTGGGAGCTTGGCTGCTGCTGTATCTGAAAATTGCGGGACACATCTTCCAGTATTTTGTAGGGAAACTTCAGCATCTTAAAATGCACATCATTACCGGCGCTGTTTTTCATGGTTGTATCGCCAATCAGGGTGCAGGTCTCAGGTGTAATGATATAATAATTGCCCTTTAGTTTGCCGCGGGACTGCAAAATAATCCCTTTGAGATACTTCTCGTCAATCCTGATGTTTTTCAGATACTCGTCATTCCAGACAGGGTAAACCTCAACCGGATCGCCGTCTTTTTTACCAAAGATGTTGGTAAGCCTGTATTTGCCTGATAAATCCTTTTCATCCCGGCTGCTCTGAAAAAGCCCTAACACAAAATCGATATATGCATCCTTGTTCTCCCTGAGCTTCATAATGCGGGAAAAATCATAGGCCCCTGTGGAGACCACGCAGAATGGTTTTGGAGGCTTGCCGTATTTTTGGTTTTTCTTTATCCCGCTTTTAGCAGGACCAAGTGCTTTTGACTCGCCGATTCTTAGCATCCTCTTTTGCATGGTATAGATCGCATGTTTTCCGAAATCGCAGACGATCCAGCGGCGACCGAGTTTTTCGGCAACTGCGGCTGTGGTGCCGGAACCGGCAAAAATGTCCATAACTATGTCGCCGGGGTTGGAAGAAGCAAGAATGATTCGTTCGAGCAAGGCTTCAGGTTTTTGGGTTGGGTAACCAATTCTTTCAATTGCGCTGGCGTTTATATGTTGAATTTCCCAAACATCTCCAATCCTCTTGCCTTTTTCATTCAAAAAAACTTTGTAAGGTTCTTTCCCTGCTCGTTTTTGCCATCGAAACCAACGTCCATCTTCATCTTTTTTATAATGAGAATCTTGCTTGCCCGCTGTTTTTGTGTATGGCTCGCGTAGATCATTGAAACACCAATTGCCAGAACGAGAATAGTATAATAATGAATCATGAAGAGACTGAAAGGATGAGCTAACAGCGGTGTATCGCCGGTAATACCAAATGATCTCATTCCTGAAATTTTGCTTTCCAAATATATCATCCATCACCACTTTTACATAATGCCCTATCTTCTGATCCAAATGCACATAAATACTTCCATCACTATCTAATATCTCCCTCGAGAAAATCAAACGCTCTCTTAAGTCTTCAATAAATTCTGCAGAATATACCTTATCAGAATAACTTTTTTCATCCCCTGATCCCTTAAAGTCGCTCTTCGTCGCAAAAGGCGGATCAATACAAATAAGTTTCACCTTACCCTTGACCCTGCCTTTGATCAGCGGGTCGGCGTTCCGATAACAGGTCTTTAGAAATTGCAGATTATCCCCTTGCACAATCAGGTTTTGCCGGTTATCATCTGTACCATCCTTTGCTTTCTTAAATAAATCAAGCTGGGTTTCGCCAGTCAGGCTGCCGCCTTTAAAACACCGTTCGACCTGGAGCGGCGATCCGGCATCCGTCGGAGACGACTGGTTCAAAATAGCAGCTTCGCTTCTTTTCCCCGCATATTCAAGCGTAACAATCTTAGCCCTGTCCAGTTTTGCAACATCAAATTTTTCGGCCAACCCCGGAAAGAGCTTTGTCATCAGCTCCGCAGGCGGTTCAATATTGTTATTCAGCGCCTCAATTATTGTTTTCTTTTCTTCTTCTGTAAGGTCGGTCTTTACCATGAAATACTCCTGGATTCTAAGCGATCATAGGTCTTCATCTAATAAAAGACTCTACTGCAAGCAGCAGGGTCAATGTTCGGGCTAACGGCAAGAAGCAACAGCGAATTTGCCAGTCAATCTTCAGGCGTTGGCTGGACCGATCATCGTTTTTTCCCCTTCGCCACTTTTTTCATATACTGAGCCCAATTTGTATTTTCTTTAGAAATGAGTGTTTCAACCCTGTTCACTAATAAGGCGAAAGGATCATCGGTGTTATAGGGCTCTGTTTTTGTGAGGTATAAATATTTTTCGTGACGAAGGGATTCGCAAGTAGTCCTATATTCAAGCCAATTTTCTTGTAGCTTGTAAAGGCCGATGATTCCAGATACGATAGCTATTGAAGCACCAAGCAAGGCGACTAAAAGCCGAATCCAACCAGATGAGTCTGTGACGTAATTAACTAAAACCGGTATAGATGCAGCAGCGGCTAATTGAAAAACCTGAAGCCTCTTAAACCATTTTTGGTTACAAACACTTTTTTGGTCATACCAAGTAATCTGATCATCAAGTCGCTTTTTTAGATATTCTGCCTCATTCATGGGCATTGCCTATTATAAGTGAATCGATCTTTTGGGTTAACGATTAGGTCAGCTTTGTTGGTTCTGGCATTGAAAGCTTCTTCAATGATTATGCTAAGTGAGGCTGTTGAGCCCGGATATTCATAGAACTTCGCATATCCTGAATCTACGTTTAGGTTAACTCTGTTAGGTAGCGTTGTATAGCTTTCCCATAGTTGGATTGCGACAAGACCATTAGGAGGTGGACCAGATTGCGATTTTCTTAGAGAAGACTGAACTTCCCAATCTACAAATTTTCTTGCCCAAGTACACCTGCCGATCAAAACAATTGTTACGGTGGAGTCTTGAAGATATAATTGTCGTATTCTCTGCATTACATAATCTGTATTGTCTGAATCAATAATATCTTCTTCCATTTCGATACCACGGCGAATAAACGTACCCTCAAACTCCTCACAAAAATCATCAACAGCTTTTTTATCTGCTGAATTATACGAAATGAAGCATTTGTGCCGAACAGCCATTTTTCATCTCCTTTATTCCACCTTTTTGTCACAGAATGTTTACTTTTGCCACGATTCGCCCATAGGAATCACGCGCCTGAACATGACAACGCACTTCTTTTCCTTTGAGTTTCTTTTCAAGTTTTTCTTTGGATCTCTTTCCAGCAGGTGTATTAAGTTCTGGTTCATCAATATCTGCAATCCGAATTCGTTCTTCGTTATTATATTTCGTCTGGTTGCCTTTGCCTGTATGAGTTATTTTCATGTCGAAAGTGTCGCCATCTACTACATTTGTCACAGGACCTCTAATTGTATCAGCCATTTTTACCCCCTTTCTTGTTAATGCTGAACGCTGGAGCTGGGACGCGGGAAACGCGCCAGCGTTTTTCCGTCGATTCTCCAGAGTTCCAGAGCCACAATGCCTGTTCCCCGAAGGAAAAAGGCAATAATATGTATACTGCCACCAGTTTTATATTATCGATACATCCTGTTTAAACGAAACCACTCTCTTAGCCACAATTTCGGTTCATACCATTCATAACTGTAATGGTAATAATTGTATGGAGTAATCCTGTCAGGGTAGTGCCAGTCCCACTTTGGATCATCACCTATTTCAAAGAAGTTGTGTAAGTAAGGGTGAAGGTTGCTTGCCAAATTCTCTCCAATAGCAATTCCGTTGGGTCTCGCCAAGGCTTCTAATTTGGCAGCACGGTTA
>JAFCZU010000215.1 GCA_019314185.1 Deltaproteobacteria bacterium
TCTCTCTCCCCAATAAAAAAATGTAATGGTTCAGCCACTAAGACACCAAGATTATAATATAATTCTTAATGTACAGTATATGCCGTATCTGCAACTTTTTCCTTTTTGATAACGCTTTAAAATTAAAGTTCTTTTGAACTCTTGTGGCTTAGTGGTTGAACTTTTATAAAAAACCTACTTATTAGATAGGAATACTTATTATTCGACAATAAAGGGCTTTGTCAAGCAAATTTTCATTTATGCATCATTCCGGAAAACAATATATTTATATCTCTTTGCTATCATAACGAACTCTTTATTTATTTTGTCCTGAAAAAACTGGTTCTCTGGGCCAGGATTCTTTACTTTTAGGTCTCCTTTATTTGTCAGATTATATTTTTTCAGGAACTCTGCACAAAGTCGCAAAGAAAACTTATGTGTTTTTACGTGGACTATTTTTTAATTGACAAGTGAAGTTTGCTTGTTTATATTTTATAAATTTTGCTTTATAATTTTCTGAAAAGTTTGGCTTGGATTCAACCCAGGTCTTTTTTTTTGATTAAACCAATATTTTGGAAAGGAGGTGATTTTAATGGTTTGTGCAACGATAAAAAAAGGTGTTGAGTGTCCTTTTATGACAACTAAAGGATGCTCATATAACGGCGGGATTTGCCATGAGATTGTTGAGCAGTGTAATGGCTGTAATCGCAGCGCCGAGTTTTCATCCAGATGGTATTGTACAGCATATCCTGATCCTTCATTGAAATGGAAAAATGGGAACTGCAACTTTGCGTCTCATGTGAAAACTGCTTCTACTGTGTCAAAAACGAAAATCAATCCTATTAAGGCATCTAAAAGAGGGCGTGGGTAATATTTTAGTTTTTGATCTTCAGGCAAACTCCGTTCAGGGTTCGGTCAAAAATAACTTTGTAGAATTTGCGTCCAAATTTGCCGTAGATTTAATCGATCTGATTGAGCAAAACCGCAGGAATAGCGAGCTATTTCGAGGACTTTTGTGAATAAAGATCGGTTAAAGATATGGTGAAGTTGGGCTGCAAAAGGACAAACAAGATGTATAAGTTGTTTTTACTTGGCTACTTAGATGTTGAGCGGGGTTTTTTTTATGTTATCCGCTAACCTGTAACATACTTCTATTCCTTTTTTTCAGCTTCTTTTCCCTTGACATTCTTCTCATCTAAACAGTAAAAAAATAGTGTTTATATCCTTGTGAAAAGTCGGTTTTGCACTACAGAGATTACAAAAGGTGTTTTGTAATTACAAATAGTTGTCTCTGTGTTTTGTGGTAAAAGTCTGATATATCACTTAACCGTCATTTCGGCGAAAGCTGGAATGCAGTTTCTAAAAGTCATTTGGGAGATTATATGAATCCTATTGCAAAACAGCTCAACAACACAATCGAGACGGGCAATCCATTTCTTATGGAAATGTTGTCCGATATAGGGAAAAAGCTTTTTTTTCCTAAGGGAATATTAAGCCAGAGCGCTGAAGCAAAAAAGAAGGCTCATAAATTAAATGCAACAATAGGTATTGCTACTGAGCAGGGTAAGACCATGTGTCTTTCTTCGGTTATGGATTCGATAAACGGTATCAGGGCAAAAGAATCATTAACCTATGCGCCATCTTATGGAATTCCTGCTTTGAGAAAGATCTGGCAGGATTCCATGTTTGGGAAAAACCCTTCGCTTGCTGGTAAAAAGATAAGTCTTCCTGTTGTTGCATGCGGCATAACGCACGCAGTCAGCGTGTTCGCAGATATCTGGATAGACCCTGGTGATGTAATCATAATGCCGGATATGATGTGGGGGAATTATAACCTTATTTTGAATGTCAGAAAAGGCGGAATAATCAGTCAGTATCCAATGTTTTCAGAAAAAGGAGGGTTTAATCTCGCGGCTTTTGAGGAAAAGGTCGTCAATGAGGCAAAAAACCGTGATAAGATTACATTGCTGCTCAATTTTCCGCACAACCCCAGCGGCTATAGTGTTACCGAAAAAGAAGGGTCAGCCATTGTAAAGATTTTAGCTGATGTGGCTGAAAAAGGTACAAACGTAATTGTTGTTGCCGATGATGCTTATTTTGGGCTTTTTTATGAAGATGATGCCATAAAAGAATCCCTTTTTGCGCGTCTTTGCGACATACATCCCAGGCTGCTTGCCGTTAAGCTGGATGGCGCTACAAAGGAAAATTATGTATGGGGTTTACGCGTCGGTTTCATCACATATGGATGCAAGATCGCAGGAGATTCGGAGCTGGTGTATAATGCGCTTGAGAAGAAGACAGCAGGATGCGTAAGAGGTTCCATATCCAATGCTTCCCATCTGGGCCAGACTGTTGTATTAAAGTCTATGCAGGACCAAAGATACCATGCAGAAAAAAAAGAAAAATATGAAATACTTAAAAGCAGGGCAAAGTGTGTAAAAGAAACCCTTTCAGATCCAAGGTATAAAGATGCCTGGGATGTTTATCCGTTTAATTCAGGATATTTTATGTGCATTAAGCTCAAAACCGTAGATGCTGAAACACTCCGTCTTCACCTGCTCGAAAAATACGGAGTCGGGCTTATTTCCATAGGAAAGAAAAATTTAAGAGTAGCCTTTTCCTGCTTGGAAGAAACCGATATCAAGGAACTGTTTGATATCGTTTTGCAAGGAGTTGAAGACTTGGAAAAGTAGTTTTCGGTGGATTCGCTCTGCTTAATCCACCCTACAAACTAAGGGCCTGGAAAGAAATAACTCATTGGAATTCGCGCACAGATTTAGGTCAGATTTGATCGATCCGATTGAGCAAAACCGCAAGTGTAGTCATGCTACGTTGAGGATTTTGCGATTGAGGATCTGCCAAAGATGGTTTGAAGATGGGATGCGAAAACGATGATTTATTTCCAGATCCTAAGATACAAAGAAGGGATATGGTTGATAAATTCAGGAATTGCGAATTCAGGAATTAAAAGTGATAACATCCTTTAATTCGGAATCCCTAAATCCCTAAATTCCTGAATTGTGAATTCTAATAATTTAATATGAGATTAAAAAAATGGTTTGAAACTATTGCCTACAAAGACAGGTCCGCAAATATTGCTCTTGCGGGTAAACGGGTATTTTATTTTGTAGCAATAGGGATAATAGCTGGATTAGGTTCAATCTTTTTCCATTATCTTTGCCAGTTAGGAAGTCATTTTTTTATGGATTTTATAGCTGGCTATCGACCTCCATCTCCTGTTGGCGAACATCATCTGATTCCATCAAGCAGTACTTCGCTCAACCGATTGATTTTATTGTTTCTTCCTGCTTTTGGCGGCATATTAAGCGGATGGCTGGTATATACATTTGCTCCTGAAGCTGAAGGCCACGGTACAGATGCTGCTATTGATGCCTATCATAAAAAGGGAGGCTTTATACGGAGCAGGGTGCCTCTAATTAAAACCATAGCCTCAGCGCTAACTCTTACAACCGGCGGCTCAGGTGGGAGGGAAGGGCCTATAGCCCAGATAGGAGCAGGATTCGGTTCATTTCTTGCAACAAAGCTAAGACTTTCAGACCGGCAGCGCAGAATAATGATGGCAGCAGGGATAGGCGCGGGCGTTGGCAGTATCTTCAGAGCTCCGCTTGCCGGCGCTCTTTTTGCTGCTGAAGTACTCTACAGAGACCCTGAGTTCGAAGCCGATGTCATTATACCTGCAGGTATTTCTTCGGTTGTTGCTTATTGTGTGTTTTGTTTGGTGTTTGGCTGGGGGTCTTTGTTTGAATCTCCTGATTATAGATTCAGCAATCCTTTAGAATTAGGGCCATATATTGTTCTTGCGTTTGTTCTCGTGGGAACAGCTTTTTTATATATCAAATCTTTTTATGGAATAACCGCTCTTTTTAAATCCTGGAATATTCCGAACCATATAAAGCCTGCTATCGGTGGCCTTTGTACGGGGATTGTTGGTTTCTTTTTGCCCCAGACCCTGGCATTTGGTTATGGTTTTGCTCAAAAAGCGCTTGATAACGAACTGACAATTCCGTTTTTATTCTTTCTTGCCTTTGGCAAAATAATTACAACCTCATTTTCCATAGGTTCCGGAGGGAGTGGCGGCGTATTCGGTCCGTCAATTGTAATAGGAGGAGCAATAGGCGGAGTTGTGGGAAAAGTGTTTCACATAATCATGCCGGGTATTGTAACAGCGCCGGGCGCTTTTGTTATAGTTGGAATGGCAGGATTTTTTACCGCTGTTTCAAACACACCGGTTTCGACAATTATTTTTGTCAGCGAAATGACCAATTCATATCATTTGCTTTTGCCCAGCTTGTTTGTATGCTCTTTATCCTATCTTGCGGCACAAAGATGGACAATTTATCAAAAACAGGTCAAAAATAGAATCGATTCTCCTGCTCATGCCGGTGAATTCTTTGTGGATATCTTGCAGACCATAAAGGTCGGGGATCTGATGCATCTTGTTAAAAAGGTAGAGCTTATTCCTCAGAATATGACTTTTCTAGATTTCAAGAAGTACTTTGCCAAAACAAAACAACATTATTTCCCTGTTATGGATAACAATAAAAGGCTGATAAGTATTTTTTCCAGCACCGATGTCAGAGAGGTACTCTTTTTAAAGGAAATAGAGCAACTTGTTTTAATGCAGGATGTCGGAACTTTTGATATAATTGTAGTGACTAAATCAGACGACCTGAATACAGCCCTTCAAAAATTTACAACAAAAAATATTGATAGTCTTCCTGTTGTCAAGGAAGATGATCATGGTATTCTTCTCGGAATGCTGAACAGAAGAGAAGTGATTGCGTTTTA
This sequence comes from Deltaproteobacteria bacterium, assembly GCA_019314185.1. The sequence continues at coordinate 4,789 of JAFCZU010000215.1, forward strand.
CAACGAGCAGGTACAAAAAATGAAAAACAAAGCTAAAAAATAGGTAACTGTTCGGCTACAGATTCACACAGATAGGTTTAAATACAAGTAATTGTTTACGGTTCAGAAGTTCAAGGTTAAACTGATTTACCATAAAAACTTTACATACCGTAATATTCAGGAAGAGTAAGACTGCTCGTTCCTGTAAGCATAATGATAATATCGTAAAACTTCATGAACTTGATCCATTAAACGATATTCCGGATTCGGTTTAAATTTTATCTTGATTCCCTTATCTTCTTTTTTTATTTTATCATTAAACAGACAGTAATGTCCGGTTAGGTTTTTGCATTAAATAAAAAAGACGGTAAAAAAGTGAACTTTTTACTTGACATCTAAGAAAAAAGTTTCGCGACGAATTGTAATATTAACAATAATTACAAGGGGTTATAGCTTATGCTGCGATCATTTGAACCGTACCAAAAGAAACCATGCCTATCGTCTTTTTGCCAATTATGTCAACCAGTTGAAAAAATACTCCCTGAAACACCGGCACTTGAATCCCGTGGGGATAGACCGCTGAAAATGACTTTCGAAGATCAACTAAAAGCGCTAATTTTCTTTCACCTCGAAGACCATGTATCGGGTCGGCATCTTATTCAAGTCCTTAAAGAAGATGATTTCGCTCGTAAAAACATTGCTCCTGAAGATGGTATCGGAAAAAGTAGTTTTTTCGAAACCATCAATACCAGGGGGCTTGAACAACTGCAATCCATATTTCAAAAGCTTAGCCGCGAAGCATCTAATATACTGCCCAATCAGCGTGCTGATCTCGGTGAACTTGTTGCATTTGATGGTTCACTAATTGATGCAGTACTTTCAATGACTTGGGCTGACTATCGAAAAGGCTCGAAAAAAGCCAAAATTCATTTGGGCTTTGATTTAAACAAACAAATTCCAACAAAAACAATAATCAAACAAAAAAACCTGTCCGTCTTGTCGGATATCGTGTAGATAATGTCAATTACTGGGTAGCAACGGATCGCAGGGACTTGATATCTGAACAAATCGCTAAGATTTACAAG
>JAFCZU010000216.1 GCA_019314185.1 Deltaproteobacteria bacterium
CTTGTTCGATATTCGATATTCAAATAATTGTATCTTAAATTTGCAATATCTTTCAAATAAGCAACTAAATCATAACCTATTGATATGATTGAATAGTTGTTTTTGTCTGCAGCGCTGCGAAACAGCATAATCTATCTTTTTACGACGCCATCTTATCTGGGCCCGGGAGTGGTATAAGTAGTACATGAACCGGTTGAACATGTTCTGGTTTTCACACCTGCGTCTTTATTCCCGGCAGAACTGCCTGGCATTACATAGTTGGTCGTACTTATAATACGTTCAAATTCCGCGGAATGACATTTAGGGCATTTTAATTCTGCTTCATCATCTTTGTTCATTACAAGCAGCTCAAAATACTCCTGGCATTTTAAACATTTAAATTCATATATAGGCATGGTCAAACTCCTTTTATATTGATGAACTTAGCGCCATTCTGGCGGGCTTTTTTGACAAGATTAACAAGATTCAACGGTTTACACTTTTTTTGAACCGCAGAATATCGAATAAGAAATATCGAATGTCGAATGTCGAAATAACACCTTCGAAATTCTGCTGTTCCTTGTTCTGCGGTTCGACATTCAAAAGCGCGCTCTTGTCATCAAACATAACATCGTGATTTTACAGCTCATAAAATGAAAATTCATGCGCTATCAAATTAGCACGCCAAAGGCGTACCACAACTTTAGGCACTTTAGGCACTTTAGGCACTTTAGGCACTCTTTACTTAATCTATATATTTATCAAGAGCTTCCCTGACAATTTGAGCATTTTCAAACAATGTACCTTTGCTGTTATCAATAACAATTTCCGCTTTCTGGTTTTCCTCGTACGAAATATCAACACCAATTACTTTACCAAGATCTTTAAACTGAGTCCCTTTTTCCTTTCGTTCCAACGCGCGCACATACATTTGTGCTGCAACTATTCCCTTTTTGCGTTTTGATTCTCTTTCAATACAGGTTGAAAGGGGGCATTTTACCATTACTTCAACAAACCGCCTGATTTTTTTTCTCGCTCTTTCCCTGTATAAAAGTTTGTGAGCTGTTGCATCTATAATTACATTCATTTTGTTTTGGACTCGTTCAAAGGCAAAATCAGCCAGCTTTTCGTAAACAAAATCACGTTCCTTAACAGTATATTGCGGATTTGCAACATACTGTTTTCGAATATAATCCAGCTCAACCCTTTCGCATTTAATCCTGTTTTTACTCAGCATCTGATAAACTAATTTTGAGATCTCGCTTTTACCGGACCCCGGCAGGCCTGTGAACCAGACAGCCCATCCATTATTCGAGGTATCTGTTGATTTCATCAATATTTATCCTGTCTGTTGAAAGCACGTTCCTGATAAAGTTAAAAAGTTTTCTTCGTACTTCTTCCGTATGATCGGGATACCATTCAGGAGAAGCAATTACCAGACCTCGAAACGCGTAAAATGGCTGGATAACCTTAAAAATGTCGTAATCATTTGTTTTGTCGAGATAGGTTTCCATATATATATCATGCAGTTTTTTGTATGGGCCATCCAATTTGCCATATTTTAAAATGGAATAAAGCAGATAGTTTATGCTCAATGTCGCGACGTCATCGGCTGCTTCCCCGTATTCTCCACGGCTGCGATCAAAGGTGGAAAAATCGGTTCCTTCCCGAAATTTTATATTCCATGGATGAAAATCACCATGTTCCCTGCACAGACGGGAGGTGTACTGCTTGAGTTTCCAGCGCCACTCAACACAAAGCTTTTCGATTTCACAAAAAGTATCGTCACTGCAAAATTCATAATGTCGTGGATATCCGTCAACAATTCCCATTATACATTCGCCATGACCTGCAAGATCTCTTATTTTTCTAATATAAAGGTCCGGTTCATCCTTTTTTTCCTTGTGTACATCCGCCAAATATTCGCCAAGGGCCTTTGCCCTCTCAAGGTCTCTATTTGTAAGCGGCTCATCACTTAAACGTGCCAGGTCTAAATAGTAATCAGTCCCTTCCACTTTTTCGGTCAGTAAAAAATAGGTAGCGGCATCACGAACAGAACAGGCGCTGCCATGCTCCGTAAAGTAACCTATGTCAAGAGGTTTTGCATGTCTGGGAAGCTTCCGGCCGGCATAATACTGAAACATTAATACATGTACCCTGTCCCACATATACTGGTGGCCGTACTTGTCATTGCGCATGGTAGAAAAGACAACCGACCTGTCAATGCCGTCTTTGCGAAATGTAATTAAAAATGTATCTCCATAGCCCAGCTTTTTTATTGTATCGTCAAATCCCCCAAGCTTATCGCTTCCTATAAGCTCCACAGGCCCGCCAAAACGTTCTTCGAGGTATTCCTTAAGAACATCGATTTTTACAGGTATGTTTTCCATTGATTCAGTTCCTATTTTGTATTGAGTTGGTTATTTGAAATAAATTAAAAAACTATCACGAAAGCACGAAATATTAAAAACACGAAACATAAAAAGTTTGTAATAATTTAGCGCTTTAAAAAATTGGCTATTTTTATTGAAATATTGCTAATTCGAAAAAACATTATTTGAATATTGAATATCGAACAAAAAATTTCGAATGATGAATTGTGGAATCGCTGCGCTCCAGGCGTCGCCTACGGCTATACCCCGGCAAGCTATCTTTTTACATATTAAAAATGATAGAATACCTCACTTCGACATTCATAATTTCTTGTTCGATATTCTGCGGTTCAAAATAAATTCGTAAATTTGAATTCGTTTTAAAAAAGCTAAAGTGTTACAAAAAATTTAACGTGATTAAAGTTAATGAGTCGCTCTGCCCTGTTTTTTTGTTATAAATTAATAGAATACCTACAATCAACGTAACTTCTCAAAAAGTCCGGGCATGAGTTGTGTTTCAGGACTGTGAGCAAACATTTCGTTATGATTGTTTTACCACGAAGATCACGAAGGGCACGAAGAAATCCAATAAAAAAACAATAACTTCGTGTTTCTTCGTGCACTTCGTGGTGAACAAACACTTGCCAACTGAGAATCAAGCTGAAATTAGCTACCCGGATTTATTGAGAAGATACCAATTATCAATCGTCAATTATCAATTATCAAACAGGCAACCTTACAACAAACTTTGCGCCCTGTCCATCAGTGTTTTCAAGTGTTATGGAGCCTCCATGTTTCTGAATAATTTCATGGCAGATATATAACCCGAGCCCTGTGCCCTTGCCAACCTCTTTTGTGGTAAAAAAAGGCTTGAAAATATCCTGTCTCATAGATTCAGCGACACCGTTTCCTGTATCTCTGCACTCAAAAAAAACCTGGTTCGTATCGTTATCATAACCGGTTGTAAGATATATGCTCCCCTGCTTGTCGTCAACTGCTCTGTCGTCAACCGCCTGGAAAGCATTATTTATTATATTCAGCGCAACCTGGCCTAAATTGGCAAAATTCCCCTGTATGTCAGGCAAATCATCCGCATAGTTTTTAATTAGATTAAGATCATAGTGCTTGTACTTGTTATATAAAATTCTTAATGCATCTTCTATAATCAGGTTAAGGTTTACAGCCTCCGAATAGGTTTGAGTCTGCCTCGAAAGCCCAAGAAGACTGGCAACGATAGCTCTTGCTCTTCCGAGTTCCTTGTCTGCGAATTTGAGATCATCAATCAAATCTTCATCCAAAGGAGTATCTTTATCCCACTCCTCAAGGTCCTCTATGGTGGATTGTATCAGGCTTGTAACGCTTGCAAGAGGATTATTCAGTTCATGAGCCGTGCCGGCTACCAATTGTCCAATTGCGGCAAGGCTTTCCGAACGTATCAACTGTTCCTGGGTCCGTTCTTTTTCAAACAGAGCTTCTTTAAGAGCCCGGGTTCTTTTCTCAACCTTTTTTTCAAGGTTTTTATTCAGGTCATCTATAAGTCTGTATGACCTTGCATTTTCAATAGCGAGCGAACTCTGGCTCGAAAGTGTTTCGAGAAGGTCCAGATCCTCATGTGAAAAAAGGTCTCCGGAAAGCTTTTCACCTATAACAAGAAATCCATTGGGCTTTCCCTTGAAGATCATGGGAAGAACGATTTCCGCACATAGTGTATTCATATCGGAAAGCGCTGCCTGGGCCTCAGAATCACCTCTTTTTTCTATAAGGTGCTTTTTAATTATCGGCCTGCGGTATTTTATCATATGTTTAACAATTGGAGTATTATCATCCATAAATATTGAATGTACCCGGTTGTAATATTTCCCTCTGACAGCATAATTATTAAAACTCGAAACAGAGGGGTTATATACAAATAGAGCGCAGCTATCAACAAGCATTATATTAACAACAGTATCCATTAGCTGTTTCGCGATTTCATCAAAATTAAGAACCGATGTTATCATCCGGCTTACATGCTTGATTGTTTTTTGATAGTCGTATTTTCCCTTAGAAAAGACGCGGTCTATCAGCGCCTGTATTTTTGTTTTTAAAGGCCCGAGGGCAAAAGCGATAAGAAGAAAAAAGAGAATATGAAAGTAAATTGAATCTGAAAAATCGGAATCCTTAAATATCTTGTTTGTTAGAATAATTATCAGCGCGTACATACAGGTGATAAAAGCTGTAAGGAGAGAATAGATCAGGCTTTTTTTGAAAAATATTCCCATATCGAGGAGATCGTGCTTGAAAATACCAAACGCAAAAATTACAAGGGGAATAAAGCTGAAGCTGCCTATCGGATATACAGGGTAACCCAGAATCGGGAGAACATTAAGCCCGTTCATAAACCCCATGATTCCGAATCCCGTAAAAACGTATTTTAACCTGTTTTTCCGGATACTTTTTTTTTCATTAATAATCGCATGATAGATTAATGCCAAAACATAAAGTATAACGCAAAAGCTTCCTATTCCAAAGACAGGATAAAGTATCCCTCCCTTTGCAAAAAAACCGAATGAATGCTGTTGCATGAATTCGATATAAAAAGGGGTTGGAATAAAGCACATCAGGATAAAGGAAAAAGCATAGGCCGCCCGGACAAGCCATTTTCGGCCGGGAATATCAAGATAAACATGGAAAAAATGGATATATATGGGAAAAATATATACTATAATTAAATGATCTATGCGGCTGATCATTAAAGCTGTTTCAGATGATTTTACATTAAAGGCAAAAAGAATATCGATGTAAAGAAAGGAGCCGAACACACAAATTAATATAAAAAGAAAGTTAACCTTTGTTTTGCGGCCCCGCAAAGCAATCAGGATGGCAAGCCCTAAAAAGCAGCACAATGTCAACAATGGTGGAATGCTATAAAGATTTATGATTCTTCTCCCGATAAAGTTACGAGTTTATTCCTTCGGTTAATTTGCGAAACAATATAACAGGCTCCTGATTAGTTGATGCAAAGCGTTCGAGTGCTTTTCTTTCTAACAATTTAACAGTATAAAAATTTCCTATTTTATGCCTAATAAATTCAGTATGATAGGATATAGGCGGATTTTTTGAACGTCCAACATCGAACATCGAACGTTGAACATCGAATGATGAAATCGCTTCGCTCCGCCGATTTATAAATTAGCAGAATTCCTTATTAAAAATTCGATGTTGGACGTTCGATGTTGGACGTTCATAGCTTTTTATCTTGATAGTATAGAAATCTCCATTTTGTTGATTATTAAATCAATGGGTTATGGAAAACCCGCCCGATAGAACGCTAATTTAATAAGTGCTTTGAAGCAATTCACGCGCATGATCCAGTGTTGTTTTTGTGATTTTTACACCGCCTAACATTCTGGCCAATTCTTTTATGCGTTCTTCTTTATCTAACGGTTTTATATCGGTTTTAGTTCTGCCGCGTGAAACAGTTTTCGATATTCT
>JAFCZU010000217.1 GCA_019314185.1 Deltaproteobacteria bacterium
ACCATCTACACATTCCTAACCGAAGATATTAAAAACCATATACCTGCGATAATAAAAAATATTCCGGTTCCGATTTTGATATAATTATGAGGAATAAACCGGCTGAATACAGCACCGAACAGCACCGCGATAAACGAGGTTATTACAAGGGCGCCGGCAGACCCTAAAAATACAGAAATCTTTGAATCATTATCCGCAGAAAGACAAAATGTGGCAAACTGTGTTTTATCACCTAACTCTGCCAGAAATACCAGACCGAATGTTGTCAGCATAATCTTCAAATCCATGAATTTCCTCATTTTTAATCAAAAAACTCTTACCACAGAGATCACAGAGCACACTGAGATTTTCTATAAAAAAAAAAGGTTTTTTCTGTGTTCTCTGTGTATTCCGTGGTGAAAATGGCTGGTTCTTACTTTAACAACTCGATTGCTTTATTGACAATATTCTCGGATGTAAATCCGAATTTCTCCATAACAAGCCCGCCCGGCGCTGAAACTCCAAAGCCGGTTATGCCGATTATTTTCCCGCTGGTTCCAACATACCGTTCCCATCCCATTGCAATGCCTGCTTCAACGGCAATGCGCTTTTCCACATTCGGCAACAGGACTTTATCCTTATATTCCTGCGGCATTTCTTCAAAAAGTTCCCAGCTCGGCATATTTACCACTCTGACGGAAACACCTTTTGCAACAAGATTATCCGCAGCTTCCAGCGCTATATGCACCTCCGACCCTGAGGCTATCAGAATAATATCCGGTTTGCCGGCTGAATCAGACCCCTCTGAATCAGATAAAATATAGGCTCCATTTGCAAGCCCTTCTGCTGATCCGTATTTTGACCTGTCTAAAACAGGAAGTTTCTGGCGGCTCAGAATCAGGGCTACAGGGCCATTAACTTTCTTCATTGCAATACGCCATGCTTCCGCTGTTTCCACAGCATCCGCCGGCCTGATTACAGTCAGCCCAGGGATAGCCCTTAAACCGGCTATATGCTCAACCGGCTGATGCGTTGGGCCGTCTTCGCCAACCGCAATGCTGTCATGGGTAAAAATATATATTACAGGCAGCTTCATCATGCCGGCAAGCCGTATTGAAGGACGCATATAATCCGCAAATACAAGGAAAGTACCACCATAAGGCCTCAAGCCTTTATGAATAGCCATGCCGGATAATATAGCGCCCATGGCATGCTCCCTGACGCCAAAACGAATATTACGGCCGTCATACATATTTTTTTGGAAATCATGGGAAGATTCAATGATTGTCTTGTTTGAAGGAGCAAGATCGGCTGATCCACCAATAAGAGAAGCAACTTTTCCTGCAATAGCATTGAGCGCCTTGCCTGATGCAGCCCGCGTTGCAATTGAACCTTCAAACTCCGGCAAATCCGCATCCCATCCATCTTTTAACCTGCCGTTAACCGCATCTGTCCATTTTTCCGCTAAATCGGAGTATTTATCCGTGTAGGTTTCGAATCTATCCAGCCATTTTAATTCTGCTTCCTTTCCCCTGACAGTATATTTTTTGAATATATCAAGAACCTGCTCTGGCACATAAAATGTATCTGCGTCAGGAAAGCCCAGCCTTTGCTTGGCAAGCCGAACTTCCTCTTCACCAAGAGGAGATCCATGGGCATCTGCCGAGTCCTGTTTATTCGGGCTGCCGAATGCAATATGTGTGCGCAGCATAATCAGGGAAGGTTTATCTGTTTCCTCCTTTGCCGCAATAACAGCATTATAAATTGCATTCATATCATTTCCGTCATCAACCTGATGCACATCCCAGTTATATGCCTTAAACCTCTGGGCAACATCCTCTGTAAAGGATATATCCGTGCGTCCTTCGATAGAAATTTTGTTATCGTCATAAATACAGATCAGCCTGGAAAGGCCAAGGTGTCCGGCAAGTGATGCGGCTTCAGATGTGATCCCCTCCATCATGTCCCCGTCACCGCACATTACAAATGTATGGTGATCCACAATCTCACAATCAGAGCGATTATATGTTGCCGCAAGATGCCGCTCAGCCATTGCCATTCCAACTGCATTGGCAAAACCCTGCCCCAAAGGGCCCGTTGTTGTTTCCACGCCGGAAGTATGCCCGAACTCAGGATGCCCCGGAGTTTTACTGCCCATTTGCCTGAAATTTTTTATATCATCCAGGGTTAAATCGTAACCTGAAAGATACAGCAAACTGTAAAGAAGCATGGATGCATGACCTCCGGACAGCACAAAACGATCCCTGTCCAGCCAATCCGGATTGTCCGGATTGTGCTTTAAAATTCGGGTCCAGAGCACATATGCCGCTGCCGCAAGCCCCATTGGAGCACCAGGATGCCCGGAATTTGCCTTTTGAATAGCATCCATGGAAAGAGAGCGGATAGTATTTACACAAAGTTCATCTTTTTCAGACCAGTTATCCATCATACCTGCTTTGTTCATGTATTTTTTCTCCTTAATATTAATCACTCAAGTTTCGCACCCTTTAATTTAGCCGAAGCGTTAGACGGCAAGGGCTAAAAATAAATTTTAAACCGAAATATACTGCCTGTGGTTTTTACAACAGCGCCAATCAATCAGTATAAGATTGATGCTTGATAAATCATTAAATTAAATATGTTATATCTCCTTTGCGCCTGATCATAATGTATGTTGCACAGGTTGCTGTTTACAAAATATAAGTAAATGCTTTCGCTGTAAAAATGTTATTTTCAACCCTTACCGTCTTTATATTGATAGAAATCAAGGGTGCGAAACTTGAGTTAATCAGATGTTAGGTATCAGGTATCAGGTAGCTGATACCTAACAGACATTTACCTTATCTTAACACTTAGCACCTAACACTTATTTTATTTTATATGCAAGAATTTTGATAACAAGAATGATTTACTACAATGTGCTTCATGGTTGCAATAGTGCTGTTTCCCAAAATCCAGAAAAGTTGTATCGGCATTTTTTACAAACTATAAAGAAAGCGGGTTTAAGTGGCAGGAAATCAGGAAGCTGGAATTGTGGAGCAACTCTTGCTTTTGTTGAAAGATTAACTCAAGTTTCAAATCCCATTGATAAGTACCGGCCAGACATACCAGCTATCAAATAAGACATATCCGATATCCTCAATTTCAGGAATGAATTGCTATCGTGGGATAAAGACCCTCGAGCGGACCACGTGGATAGGGTTGTATAATATTAAAAGAGATATCCCGTCCTTTCTGGGCATGTCCTTTGTTTTTACTACCGTCAAAATATGCGCCGTTGGCATCCAATATATGCTCAACACGGTCTTGAAAAGCCTGAACAAAATCAGACCCGCTACCTTTGAAACGCATTAAACCACGAGTTAATTTCCCATTAATCATAGAAAGCTCGGCAAGAGATATACTGTGTTTTTTCAGATCGTTTTGCTTCTTAATCAAACCCCATACAAGATAGCCGGAAGGAATATCCAGAGGTTCTTGCAAATCGATTATTGTGTGAGGCATTATAATGGTTTCTTTGCCGACAGTCAGAGGACAATCAGCCGTTCCTCGCAGAAACGAATTAAAACCGACAAATACTTTATTTCCAAGCTGAGCATGAACAATTTTAGCGCCATGAGCAGTCACATTGTTTCCTGCAAGACGGGAATCAATAATGTAACAATTCTCCTGAGCATTTGCTCCATTTCCGAGCCAGGCATTTTCAAGATATGCTCTCTGCGCTACAAGAACATTTTTGCCGATATAGGTTTCTCCTTTAATGACAGCATATCTATTAACTGAGGCGCTTTCAGGAATCTTGTCTGAAACCTTGAGACGAACAACATCGAATAGATTCTGAAAATCCTTTTTCCGGCTTTCTATAAAGTCAATAAAAATACCCTTGGGGCTTTTACCAGGCTCAAAATCAATATAATCATTAAGCTTTTTAGAAGGAAAACGATAACTGAAATCAAATATATCTCCATTGCTGACCTGGATCTGTCCAGGCTCAATCAGTTTGTTAGACATCTCTCCCGCCTGCAAATAAACATAAGCTCTGACAATGCAATTATGAAGAGATGTGAAATCAACGGTACTGAAAGGACCTAAAAAAGATCCCTCAACAGGAGAACCATGAATGTTCGCATAATGCATGGATAATGTGTTTACTATTAAAAATTCTTCAAGATTGTCCGGATTATGAGAAAAATTATGAACCAGTGTTTTAATGAGAAAACTGCCTTTAATTCTGATCACTTCATCGTCATACAGCACAATCTCTGTTCCCTGGTTATAAAATATATCTCCTTTAGCCTTTAGTTCATCCCCCCTGATGTCACTTTTATATAAAATCGAGTTTTCAACTGAGCATTTCCCAAGGAAATAGCTTCCCGCAAGGTTGGAGTACCTGAAATAAAACCCAAGTGGATGAAAAGAAGTAATTCCGTAAAAAGCATAAAATTTGTTCAATTTATTCCATGGAATACATTTTCGAACATATAAATCCGCATCAAATCCGTGTTTAAGCAGAACAACATTTATGCGGCTTGCAATCTGACTAATAAGTTTTTTAAGCTGTTTCATATTAACACCTCGCACAATAGTTTAGTGTGTTCCGATATCGCATAAAATCTTTATAAATCCCTCAATGCTCTATCTCTTCGCAATCAACATGCTTAATAGGCGCTGTATCAAAACTGTAAATCCTCGCGCTGTAACATGCCATAAAAATTGGAAAGCACATGGCAATGATAAATTGAGCATGTCCTGCTTCGCTCATACCCTTCAATACTCTGAACAACTCTAACTGACTCTTTGGTGAAAGAACCGACTCCGACATATAGCCTTCAGTAATGTTGATTTTACTGTGCCATTTTCTCCTACAAAAAAAGTCACTGGTGAAGGGAATGAAACACTTCCGGTTTCATGAAAAATATTCAGGTTAACCTGTCGAGGAAGAAGAACCCTCGGTCTTTTTTTTCAGTCGGCTTAGCTCCTTTTTCATCTCTTGCCATTCTAACGCTCTGTTAATAGCAATCAATATTTGTTCCTTACGAAAGGGCTTGGTGATACAATCATAAGCTCCTTTGCATATAACCTCTTCCGCCGACTCAACAGAGCCGTAAGCCGTAATGATAAGTATGGGAATATTTTCATCTATTTTCCTAACCTCAGTGATGAGTTCCACGCCATCCATGCTTGGCATCTTGAGATCAGAAATCAATAGATTGTAATCTCCTGTTTTAATCAATTCGGGCACTTCTAAGGGATTGTTGGTGGTAACAACTTTGTGCTCGGTTTTTTCCGAAATAATCATAGCAAGAAGCGCGAGCATATCCAATTCATCGTCAACAATCAAAATTTGTGCAGCCATCTTTACCTCCTGTGCAGGCATATTGCCTGAATTTAATTAGAGTTTAAACAAAACCCCTATACCCCCCTCTGGAAAAGAAGGGCTTGCAAAAAAAACTGGCTATTTTCGTTCAGACGCTCCCTATGTATAACCCGCTTTTTGTTCACTTTTAGAAGAAGCAACAGGCAAAAATATTTTAAAGGTAGTGCCTTTTTTCTCCATGTCCTCTTCTTCAGCCACTGTCTCAAAAGTTATTTCTCCACCATATCTATTTATTATACCATAACTAACCGAAAGGCCCAGGCCTGTCCCTTCCCCTACATTTTTTGTGGTAAAAAATGCTTCAAATATCTTCTTTCTGTATTCCCTTTTAATACTATAATACCCCCCAAAAACCGGACAGTTGTTTAAGGTGTAAAATGAGCATATCCTGATCAACAAAAAGGAGGCTCATTGATGGGTAAAATTAGAAAAAATTACACTGCATCTTTCAAAGCAAAAGTG
>JAFCZU010000218.1 GCA_019314185.1 Deltaproteobacteria bacterium
AAACCAGCGCCTGTCGGGTCATACCCCGCCATCCTGATTTCCCTGGTCATCATATCCATGGCAGCTCTTGCTGTCTGTACCATTTCGACCATCTGTTCCTGTACATCATAGATTTTGCGCTGCATAAGGAAAGTACTCGATAGTGCTGTCAGGATAATCAGGCCGATTGTCATGGAAATCAGCAGTTCCACCAGGGTAAAACCACTCTCTCTATTTTTAGATAAATAATACAATAGGCTTACTCCGCAAGGATCGTATTTAAAACAACCGAATGATTGTCAGAATCCCAATATACAGTAACGGTTATCTTCTTCATGCCTGACGCAGGACTGTCAGAAGCTACATCTGCAACCCTTTTGTATAAAGAATAATCCGACATAGTATTATAGTCTTCTGTCCCATCAGAGGCATTGTCGTACCCAACCCCTCTGATCTCTTCCATCTTATCCTGCGCCAGAACCGTGGCAACGCTAATCCTGTTGCTCAGCTTATTGCTGTTAACTATCCCTGTTATCAAAGCTGCCATTCCAAGCAGTCCTACTGACAGAATAACCATGGCTGCCAGAACTTCTATCAAGGTAAAGCCGGTATTATTATCGCTTAATTTGCGCATTAAAGAAATTTTTTCCTTTTGAGAGACTTATTCTATCTTAACACGGCCAGTAAGATGAACCTTCACATCCTTTGTTGATCCAGCCACATTAGTTAGAGTTATAGTTGCTCCCCAAGCTGTTCCCCTGGAATAAAAGCTAATATCAGTAAAACTGCCGATAGTTACGTCATGATAATTTGACCATATATTCACGGTTTTTTCTTCACCACCAGCAGTAGATATTTTATACTCATGATCGCTAACCCTTGCTACCGTAACCGTCGTGTTCTCTTTAACAGCTTTCATCCTCGCCGCCATCAAATCACCCATTACCTGCCTGGCTGCTCCATTCAACCGATGTTTTGGCATATAAGACAGAAAGCTTGGAACTGCAATGCCCGCAAGAACAGACATAATAGCAATGATAACAATCAGTTCAATGAGTGTAAATCCATAACCTTTACGCACGATTAAAACTCCTTATTATTTTCTATACAAATATTATGCCGTGTTTACCTGGCATGGTATTGATGAATTAGCAAAAAGTCGAATTCATTAAGTGTTAGGCACTAAGAGCTTGATAAAACATATAATTACTTTAACCCGCAACATGATAAAATCAACTTTTCACGAAACTATCTATATTAAACTTATAATATAATAAATAATTTCACAACAATTGTTAAATTATTTTATAGTGATATTAAATAATTTTATAGCGAAAAACAATCACGAAAACACGAAATGAGGAAAGCACGAAAAAAATATCAAGATTTTCGTGTCTGCGTGCGAACACGCACAGGCGGAGACTGGAAACGAGTGGAAAGATGAAGAAAACCGCAAAACAATTAACCTCTGAACCGTGAACCGTTACTACATATTTTTTCCGGCAATAAAATCAACGCCGTTTTTAAATACACGTATTCCCGTTGTCAGGTTTGAATCCGGTTTTTTACCCTGGCGCTTCATTATTTCTCTGCGGCGCGTCCAGTCCGGATGGTTGGTTGGATGATTAAAGGCTTCAGGATGGGGCATAAGGCCGAAAATACGGCCTGTAGGATCGCATATTCCAGCAATATCATATACCGAACCGTTTGGGTTAAATGGAAATTTGCCCTCTGCGGGACTTCCGTCCGGCAGAGCATACTGGATAACGACCTGGTTGTTTTTTATCAGGCGCTGAATTGTGGTATGATCTGAATAAAATTTTCCTTCACCATGCCTTATGGGCAGCTCAATTTTCTCAAATCCTCTGGTAAATACACATGGAGATGACTGGTTAACCTTCAGCAGCGCCCAATCATCCCTGAAATTACCGCAATCATTAAAAGTAAGCGCCACAGACCGGGCCATGCCGGTTTTATCGAATTCTTCACCGTCAAAACCAGGTAAAAGCCCCAGGTTTACAATGGTCTGAAAACCGTTACAGATCCCGATAACAAGATTCCCCTTACTTACAAACTCAAGAATTTTATCACCAAGATTTGTCTTCATTCGGACAGCCTGAATCACACCGGCGCCATGATCATCACCCCAGCTAAATCCGCCAACAAACGCCAGGATCTGAAAATCCATGAGATCTACAGTTCCATGGATCAGTGAATTTATATGAACCCTGTCAGCCGTTGCGCCGGCCAGCTCAAAGGCATAGGCGGTCTCATGGTCACAGTTCAGGCCATATCCGGACAGAACAAGCGCTTTTACATTACTCATATCAATTCACCAAATGGTTTTTTCCACGCATCTTTGAGATCACAAACAGGTATTGAAATAATTGTTTTGCTATCTCCCCCATTTGCGCTTGAAGTAACAACAAAATTATCGGTTTCTCCGTTGACAAGCCCTATGCATGAACAGGGAAGATCCTTGAAAATATCCTCAAACTTATCCCTGTTGGCAGGATCAACAGTAACTATGAACCGACCGGCTGATTCTGAAAATAAAAGGGTATCATTGCGATCAACCCCTTCTGCCGGCGCCAGAGACAGGTCAACCTTCATGCCAAGATTACCACCCATGGCAACCATTGCCAGATGTACTCCCAGACCGCCGCGATATATGCCGTGCGCAGAAGCAGCCAGCTCTTTTTTAATGGCGAGTCCAAGAGCTTTGTAAAGAAGAATAAATTGATCAGGCATAACCTCAGGAACATTCAGCCCTGTATACCCAAAATGCTCGTAGTATTCGGATGCTCCAAGCTCGTTTTTTGTCGTGCCGATGATATAAATCAGATCACCCGGTATCTTGCTGTCCATTGTAACGCATTTGTTTATATCATCGATTACAGATGTTGTAGAAAACTGGATGGTTTCAATAGCGGAAATCTTGTGTGTTTCACCGTACCGGCCTGCAAGATACCCATCAACATACATGCTGTCTTTACCGGAAAGAAGTGGAATTTCATACGCAAGACAGATGTCCTTGAGCGCCCGGCAAGAGCGCACGAGTTGCGCTGCCTTGAATCTCCCGTCAGGATTATCCTTTAGATGGTATTGGATGTCCGGCCAGCAAAAGTTATCCACGCCACCGATCTGTTTGAAATCGGCTCCAACAGCAATCAGCCTGCGAACCGCTTCATCAATCGTGCAACTGGTCATATGATAGGCATCTATTACTGAATACATCGGTATTAACGCCTGGGCAAAAGCAAGCCCCTTGTTTGAATCAAGCACAGGCCTTATAACGGAAGCGTCACTGTTAACATCGCGGCCTGCGCCGACAAGAGGTTTAATAACGCTTGTTCCCTGCACTTCATGGTCATATTGCCTGATTATCCATTCCCTGGAACATATATTGGGACTTGATAAAATGTCGATCAGCAGCCCTTCATAATCATCCGGCTCCCTGACAACAGGTTCAAACAGCCCCCGCCTGTCAGGAGACTGCCAGTGCGCATCAAACTCCCACTGGGGAAAACCTGAAGCCAGTAGATCAAGATCAATATAGGCACAGGTTTTACCATTATATGTGATATGAAGTTTGCCGGAATCCGTGTATTTACCAATAACCGTGCTTTCAACAGCATGCTTTTTCGAAAGTTCAAGAAAACGCTCAAGATCTTCCGGTCTTATGGCCAGGGTCATACGCTCCTGGGATTCCGAAATCCATATCTCCCACTGATCAAGACCTTCATATTTTAACGGAACCTTTTCAAGTTGAATCTCGCACCCGTTGGAAAACAGCGCTGATTCACCAACAGATGATGAAAGCCCACCTCCGCCGTTATCTGTAATAAATTTGATAAGCCCAAGATCGCGGACCTCAAGTATAAAATCGTGCATCTTTTTCTGCGTATATGGATCGCCTATCTGTACATGACCAGCGGGAGTGTCTTCAGAAAAAACTTCGGATGCTGCGGTAACGCCATGAATACCGTCTTTGCCGACCCTTCCGCCGCACATAATAACCAGATCCCCAGGCGATGTCCTTTTTAGTTCCGATGGCTCCCCATCAACAAGGGCGGGCATAATGCCGACAGCCGTTACAAAAACAAGAGCCTTTCCCATATACCCTGGGTGAAAAAGAACCTGGCCAAAGGTTGTGGGAATTCCGCTTTTGTTACCGCCGTCACGCACCCCTTCAATAACTCCGTCTAAAAGACGTTTTGGATGAAGCCGCGGGGTAAGATCGCCGTTATAATCCCTCTGCCCCACGCAATAACCATAGCCCCCCATAATCAGCTTTGCACCCTTGCCGGTACCCAGAGGATCACGATAAACCCCGACAATCCCTGTGATGGCTCCGCCGTATGCTTCCATGTTTGATGGCGAGTTGTGTGTTTCGCCGGTAATAACATAGTAGTGGTCTTCATCAAAACGTCCAGCGCCGGCATTATCCCATAATACGGATATTACCCAGGATTTTTTTCCTTTTAAAAATAAAGTCGGGTCTTTAATGCATGTTTGAAAAAGGCTGTCAATTTCCTCTCTGCGGCCTGTTGCAAGGTCAACATAATGAAACAGTCCCTGAAATGTATTGTGGTTGCAATGATCGCTTCTGGCCTGAGATATATACTCTACTTCAATATCCGTAGGGTCTGAAAGACCGAATAGAGCCCGCTCAGCCCGCACCTTCTCGCTTAAGAAATATGTCCTTATGGTTGGAATATCGTTTGGATTCAGCGCAAGGTTCCGCTTATCGCTGATCTTTTTCAGAGTTTCGTCGCTGTCTATCGAAATTGACGTGACACAGGGAGTATGATTGAGAACAACTTTTGGAATGATAAAACCTGTTCCAATTGCAGTATCCCAATCCTCTTTTGAAAATATTTTCCATCGCTGAATAATGTCATTGGCAAGAAGTTCACAGGCAACCTTATTTACATCTTTGGCTGTCAGGCCTTTCCCTTTCAGACAATACCGTTTTGACGTATAGACAGCTTCATTTTGTTTGAATTTTATTCCAAGTGTATCTTCAATAGCTTCAACAGCGGTGCTGCCGGGATTATCCTTTACGCCGGGCCTGTAGCCGACCCAGATAATCCAGTCAAAATCAACAGAAAGCGGTTTATAAGAGGAAATTTGCGTTACGGGGTTTGTAAAGATTTCTGTTTGAATTGCATTTAACTGGTCATCCGTAAGGTCTGCATCAATTGTAAGCACATTGATTGTACGAACCCGGTTAATTTCAATGCCAAAATAATGTCTCGCCTTCCGGCGGATACCTTCGCCTTCGGCATCAAGCAAATCTGGCTTTAATGTGTTTTCCAATCGATATGGCATAATAAATTCGGTTTTGCGGCTTACAATTTGTTATTCAGGGATCTAAAAAGCTATGAACATCGAACATCGAACGTCCAACGTCGAATTTTGAATAAGGTACTCTGCCGATTTATAAACTGGCAGAGCAACCCGCCGTGCTCACGCCCGTCGCGGCAGGAGCGATTTCATCATTCGATGTTCGATGTTGGACGTTCATCTTTTAATATTCTGTACTATTTGAAATCATTGCCCCGCACTGTTTTGTATGGACTACCACTCGGGGCATAGCCCGATGTTTAATTAAAAGTAATTAATTAAAAAATATTCGGGTTATGTCATTATAAAACACAAACATCATAAGCATGATTAATATAAAGATGCCTGCCCGCTGAGCAATTTCACGAACTCTTATGCTTACCGGATGTCCTGTAACTGCCTCAATGAAAAAGAAAACCAGATGACCGCCGTCCAAAACAGGTATGGGAAGAATATTGAGAATGC
>JAFCZU010000658.1 GCA_019314185.1 Deltaproteobacteria bacterium
GCATTGAGAGGGGGCGTTCAGTGCCTTGTATATTATATACATGCCTATCCATCCTATGGAATAGAAGGGGGATATTTTGGAGCGATGGCCCAGACCACTCCGTCCAACTATGATGCTGTGCTTGCCACCATAAAGGAAAAATTTGAGTTAATTCAAAATGAAAAAGTGTCTGAAGAAACACTTGAACGGGCCAAGGCAATGTGTATTAGCATGCAGCAGATGTCTCTGGAGACAAACGGCGCGCAGGCCCATAGCGATGCGGTTAATGAACTGTTGGAATTAGGATATGAATACGCTCAGCAGTATCCGGAGTTGATACGCAAAGTCACCGCTGATGATGTTCAGCGGGTGGCGAAAAGGTTGTTTGAGCATTCCCTCACCGTGACGACAAAGCCGGAGACGGAAGAGAGCGCCGAGTAGCGAGTGCGGCATAGCCACCAATGCCGAACCAAAACCAGAGACACCTTGCGAGAACCCTGCCTTCCGTACTTCGTCAAGCAGTTCCCTGTCTTTTTGAAGTGTTGACATATGATACTCCCGGCGAATATTTTAACTATAGAGGCAGTTTCAAAACGCCCCCTTTCGCCCAATCTCTGCGTCAGGCTCAGATTTTAGTCCTCGAAATACCTCATGTATTCCTGCGGTTAAAATCTTCGCCTTTCTTGACCTTGGCCTTGGACGAAATTGAACATTTTGAAACTACCTCTATAATCTAAGATAATAAGGCAAAGAAAATTTGCCCGAAAATGCTTTCAATATCATTGAATCACGGCAAATTTGCTTGTCAATCAATGGTTGCGGCACTCCGCTCCCCATTATCCAAACTTGACAAGCTCCTTTCTGTGGCGTACATGTATAGTATATTTTATACGTCATAAAATTTAGAGGTGCTACATGAATTCTAAATTAACATTACGGCTTGAAGAAGATTTAATTAAAAGTGCAAAGTCATATTCAGCTAAAACCGGTAAATCTGTTTCTAAAATTGTTGCTGATTATTTTACGCTCATTGACAAGAAGTTACCTGGAAAGCAAAAGGAAATTTCTCCTCTAACACGTTCTCTGATGGGATCACTCAAAAAAGGAAAGATATCAGAAGAAGATTATAAAAAATACCTCGAAGAGAAATATTTATGAATATTTTATTTGATACCAACATTGTCCTTGATGTCTTGCTTGACCGCAAACCTTTTTCCGCACCTGCTTCTGTTTTATTTTCATGGGTTGAGGCAGGAGAGTTTATTGGCTTTTTAGGGGCAACTACAGTCACAACAATTTTCTACCTTGCAACCAAGGTTGTTGGTAAAAAACAAGCAGAAGAGGAGATGTCGAAGCTTTTATCTATTTTTGCTATTGCACCTGTCAACAGAGCTGTATTGGAGGCAGCAATAAAATCAAAATTTTCAGATTTTGAGGATGCAGTTTTATATGAAGCTGCTCGCCATGCAAGCGCCCAAGCTATAGTAACGCGAGATGCCGTCGGTTTTAAGTACGCGAAAATGCCTGTTTATTCTCCAGAAGAACTTATTAAAATGATCCAAGCCCTTAAAATAAAAGAAAAAAATGGATAACCAGTCTCTTCCGCGCCCCGTTATCGGGGACAAAATGGTCTCATACTGCCGACACTATCATCATTATTCCCATTAGAATCAGAATGCCCAGTATTACTCTTACGTACACTTCTTTTTTGAGCCTGCCATAATAAATAGACCCTGCATAGACGCCCAAAAACACGAATGCTGTCGAGGCCGCGAAATACCGAAGTACAACAACTGTAGTCAAACCATTAATGGCGTGGGCTACAGCTATGATAAGGCCTGTGCTGAAGAAAAATCCCGACAGCGTGGCCTTAATATCGTCTTTAGTCCACCCTGTGAGCGTGGTGTAGATGATCGTTGGGGGACCTCCCGCGCTGAAGGCGCTGCCGATAGCGCCTGAGGCAAAACCCGCCAGATATGACCATGTGGGGTTGATCTTTCGCGGTTGGGGGCGAAGCGCTAAACCATATAAGCCATAAGCTATGAGTAGCGCACCGAGCAGAAATTCGATAACATTACTGTTTGCTTCTTTTAGAAAGGTTGTTCCTACATATATTCCGGGGAGACAGCCAAGAAATAGGGGCATTATCTTTTTCCAGTCAATATGATTTTTGAGTTGGAGCGAAAGGAATGAAGTAATGATCAGGCCGTTTAGCATGCAGAGGGGGACAGCCAATTTTACGTCCATAAACATGATCAAAAGCGGCATAGCCACCAATGCCGA
>JAFCZU010000659.1 GCA_019314185.1 Deltaproteobacteria bacterium
TATTGAGCAGCCATGGAAGGTTGTAAAACGAGGAAAGACTCCTTTGCTTGAGCCTGAATATAAATACGAGACAACAGGTTTTTTTGGAAATGTTGTGTTTACGAATGGAATGGTTATAAAAGACGGACAGCTTTTCATGTATTACGGATCTTCTGATGAAACCACATGCCTGGCTGTTTCTTCTGTTGAGCAGATACTTTCAGCCCTTTTAAAGGAATAAATCATGCCTCAAAAAAACCAACCTGATATTATCCGTCGCTGGAAGGACAATCCTATTATTACCCTCTCGGACCTGCCGTTTCCAGCCTCGGATATCTGCAATGCAGGCGCTGTCAAGTTCCGCGGCATGTACTTTTTACTCATAACCATTGAAAATTTGAGCGGTCAAAAGAGCCTGTATATTGCGAAAAGCAAAGACGGCCTTTGTTTTGAGGTGGACGAAAAACCTTTTATGGAACCTTCAGAAGACGAACCATACAAGAAGTATGAAAAGATCAGTGTCATGAATGCACGGATCACCCCCTTTGAAGGCGCCTATTTTGTTACGTATATTGCGGCCAGGACAGACGATTTCAAGAGCATTGCCAGGATAGGCATGATCTCCTCTGTGGACACCAAGGGCGGAACACTTTTTTCGGAAAAGATAAACGGCAGATACGCAAGACTCGAGCGGCCCTGGTCCGGCGGACGCATCTGGATATACTGGGGCGGTTCAAAGGTGTTAATATCGCCCAGGCCAGGCTATTGGGACGCCAGCAGGGTTGGCGATGCCGCACCTCCTATCAGGCTCAAAGACGGCAGGTGGCTGCTGATTTACTACGGTATCAAGGATACGTGTTCAGGCCCTCTTTTCAGGATAGGGGCATTGATTCTGGATCCTGACGATCCAGCTAAAGTCATTGCGCGCACTAATATTCCTATCCTTTCGCCCCGTAAAGATTACGAGCGGATCGGGGACATCCCAAACCTGATATTTTCATGCGGCGCTCTTCTGGAACAAGATAGATTCCTTTTGTACTATGGCGCTGCCAAAAGCTGTATATGTCTTGGAACAACATCCATTGATAAGATCGAGAAAGAGTGCGCCGAAAGCAAAGGGGGTTTCTGATGGTTAAACGTTTTGCCAATAGAGGAGAAGTCCTCAGCAGGTTCAAAGATAATCCTATCATTACCCTCCATGATATTCCGTTCAGATGTAATACGGTCTTTAATGGTGCAGTAATAAAAAAAGGGGACGAATATTTTCATCTCCTGAGAGTCGAGGCGCAGCAGGGATATTCGGTTTTTGCCTTTGCCCGCAGCAAAGACGGGCTGCATTTCACGGTTGAAAACAAGCCGGTCATGACACCAGCGCGCAGAGGGCCATTTGTAAAGTATGAAACCCGTGGTATCGAAGACCCGCGGATTACTCCAATCGATGGTGTCTATTATATCATGTACACTGCATACTCAAAATACGGCACACGAATTGCCCTGGCTGAAACTGATGACTTTCACCAGTACAAACGTATTGCCCTTGTGTCAGAACCCGGCAACAAGGACGGGATACTTTTCCCTGAAAAGATTAACGGAGAGTATGTGCGCCTTGACCGGCCAACCGGGAAAGACGTTGGCAGCATGTGGGTATCGTATTCAAAAAATCTGGTTGACTGGGGAAAATCTGAGCTTTTGATGACACCACGACCGGGCATGTGGGACAGCTTTCGTATCGGCGCCTCAGTACCGCCGATAAAAACAGAGTATGGCTGGCTTGAGATCTATCATGGTGTAAAAATGACCGTAGCCGGTCCCATATACAGAATCGGCACTGTTCTGATGGACCTTGAACAGCCCCACAAAGTGGTTGCCAGATGCAACAAGCCGATCCTTTCGCCAAGAGAGGATTACGAAAGAATCGGAGATGTCGGCAACGTGGTCTTTGCATGCGGCGCTGTTGTAGAAGATACAGGAGAGATCAAGGTATATTATGGGGCTGCCGATACCTGTATCTGCGTGGCCACAGCAAACTTTAACAATATTGTAGACGCAACTTTGAACTCTGTATAGTCGACGCACGATTCCGCTATTCTTGATGAGCCCTATCTGAAGAGGTGGCGTCGCGCTGCAGAATAGTTGTGGCCGCCACCTATTAACAAAGCATAACTTAAACAAAGGAAGTATGCCATATGAAAAAGACAATAGTGCCCATCCTACAACACCGGATGGATAAATGCACGAACGAACAGTTCTGGG
>JAFCZU010000660.1 GCA_019314185.1 Deltaproteobacteria bacterium
AGTTCAGTGTACAACGTGCCAATAGGAAAAGACGTCGCACAACTCATGACAAAGCAAAGCGATACGCAAGCTATAAAGGTTGCTATAGTTCTTCTCATAATTCCTCCTTTCCTTTCTTGTGTTTGATTGTTGACATAGTTAGTATCTATATATTTTATATAATTATCAAATTTAAAAACACTTGACAAGCGCTATTTGGGTTTTGATTTAACCTCTGAAAAATACCAACGATAGCGGAATGGGTAACAGTGCATACCTCACTTCGCACCTTGTGGTAAATTTTTTTAAAAAATCTTTAACAAATTCTCATATCTTGACCAAAAGTAGTTGTCTTATATCGAATATCCATTTTCACGTTGACAAGATTAACTATTTGAGATAGTTTGAATAAATATATCAACATAGGGTCAAGCATTAGTTTCAGGACGCATTTTCAGGGGTTAAATTTTTTAAATAAAATGAGGTGATGCTTATGATAAGGGATTAACTAAACATTTTTCAGAGTATAAACCAAAATTTAGCCTGAATGAACATAAACAAGAAAGGAACTATCGATGAAAAATTACAAATGTATGTGTGTGTTAGTCTGTGTGAGCGCCCTAATGCTACTTAGCGGATGTGCCGGTTTCCGATCCGCTCCAGGAGGCGGTGAAGGCAGGGCTCTTCCCGGTGGTGTGAGTCATGGAGTCCTTGTAGGCGATATAACTTATCCTTGTTTCATTAATAGCACTACTTACATAAACTTGGATACGGAAGATTTTGAAATAGTTGAAACCATAACAGCCGAAACTTCAAGTACAAGCGTTCTTGGTCTTTTCAGCAGCGGTGACAATGGTTATGGCAAGTTGTTTGAGAAAGCTCGTGCAGCAGGCGCTGACGATGTAATCAATGTCAAAGCAGATACCCGTGAACAACGTATTTTAATGGGCTTTTGGACACAAGCCACAACGAAACTTACAGGCACTGCAATCCGTTGGAAGAAAAAATAACCACATCTCTTGGACTGGCGCGTCATAAAGCGCCAGTCCATTTTTATTATCCTCAACTGTCTGTATAATGGAAAAATTGGATGAAGAATATGAACGGATCCCAACAAGTTAGAAGGGACAGTTTTTGGACCAGAATAAATCACGTTCTATCCTTCGTTTTCATTCTTATGCTGGCAGGATGTGCAACGGTAGTCAACAAACCACTTCCCAATATTCCCAGTCCGAATTTCCAAGCAGTGCCTGAGGTAAACCGCCCTATCAGAGTGGCTATAAGAACGTCATTCGCCAGCGGGACAAATACAGTCCATCTTAAACGAGCTAATTCTATATCAGAGGATCTTGCGAGACATTTAAACATCGCCGCCAGTAACTCGTGGCTTGAGTTTTTCCCGGTCAAACGGTTTGATAAGCTTTCCAGGATCAATTATGATTATTTACTACAGGCGTCCTGCAAGCAACCAAAACATAAAACTCGCCGGAATAAATTTCTACTTGCTATAGGCTGGCCGGCGACAATATCGGTTATCGCTGCTCCGCTCGGGATAATAGCATTATCAATTAAGGGCGTAGTCAAGGAATACGCTGACTTTGAATGGAGCATAAGTGTTGTGCCCAAGCATTATGAGGATTCCTTCTGTCTCCAGCGCAAGCAATTGCCCATATTCAAATCAGAAGTTAGTTGCGGCAACTGAATTCACAAATAAGATAAATTGGGACCTATTGAAAAAAAGGGTGGTAAGTTATGCTAGGACACATCCTACACAACGTGAAAAAACCGAGATGGTCAAGCACAGAATTGAGACCCATCTCCCCGTTTCGCAAGCTAATAGTATTACTTCGGCTCCTATAGGCAGACGCTTTGCTGTCATAGTGGGCATTTCGGAGTATAAATACGCCAGCGAGTCCCGAGGCTTTAACAATCTTCTCTATGCAGATGACGATGCAATTGCTGTTGCCAACATGCTGAAACAGAATGGATGGTCTAAAAACAATATCCGACTCATGGTTAATGATGAAGCTTCGAGTCGAAACATCGGAATTGCTCTCGAATCCTGGCTTACTAAGGCGGGGCGCAATGACATTGTCCTCCTTTTTTGGGCAGGACACGGCTATCCTGAT
>JAFCZU010000661.1 GCA_019314185.1 Deltaproteobacteria bacterium
TGTAAAGACCGGGCATGAGAAGATTCTTGTATTGAAAAATAACGTTCCGACAAAAGGCCGAACGCCCCAAGAATCAGAATTTAACAACTTAAGCTATCTTGAAGAAAAAATAAGGGAATTGAAGGTGCTGGCAGATACACACGATGCAAGGGGGATTAAAGCCAAGTTGAAAAAGGTTGTGCCCGAATATGCGATGTCAGATGATGAAGCAGTGGTTTAGGGAAGCAGAGATAAATTTTTAATCTCTTTTAGGGTTTAATTCCCCGCAGCTTGATGCGATTCCTTTGATTATATCGGAAATATCAGGCAACACAGACATACAACAACTTATTTCACAGAATATCTTCTTTTTTCTAAAAATATCGTCCAAAATCACCAATCTATCAGCATAGGCATTCCGTATCTAAAAAATAGTTGCATTATTTGAATATGATTCATTCACGGGTATTGTAACTAAAATAGAACATTTATCCATGAGACAGGGAAACAAGAGAAGATAGGTTTTGGTGTAATAGTTCACCAACCGTTTCGTTCAAGGTGCAGAAAAGGCAGAGTTTGTTTTTTCTTACTCTGAGTTCTCTGCGCCTCTGCGGTAAGCCATGTCAATTTTATCGCACCGGAATCCAACTTCCCTCCGTCATTCCGGCTTTCGCCGGAATGACGATAGGGCTGAACTATTACGTTTTGATTTTTTCCAATTACCAATGTTCTATTTTGGTTACACTCAAATCAAATAGTTACGTAATTGTGTAAACTTTTTCACAAAAAATGGGAAGTAAATTTCACAAAAATGGGAAGTAAATTTCACATATTTCAATAATATATGAAGAGGCCTTTGGTCTGCCAATATGTGAATAAACTGAAATATCTATGGGTTAGTGAATATTTTATTTGATATAAAAAAATGGTATAGAAATTGCTTTTTTTAAATTTTTAATTAAGCTGTCAAAAATAAAATTTTACTAAAATTGGCGTTGGATCCTAATGATAATCTGTAAAAACTTAACCTTTAACCTTTAATGGAGCAAGGCAAAAGAGGAGGAGAGTCGATGAAAAAAATTTTATTCTTATTTGCAATCGCGTTTATCATTTTCACTTTTACTTTTCCATTAGCAGCAAACGCAACGTGCACCAAATATGGCATGGTGGTGAGGGTGACCAGTTACGCTGATGGAATTGGCAGTCACTGGATTTACATGAGAACGAGTGCGTTGAGTTCGGTTTACTATCGGGTGTTTACAACCGATGACAATATGGCCGAAATAGCACACAATGCGCTGACGAGTCAGACGCGCGTGGCCATTCAAGGGAGTGCAAGCACCTGCCCCACAATCGGAACCTTTAGAAACATGGGAATTTTGCGGTATATAGTTGTCAATCCATAGAGGAGTAAAGTCCTTTTCTTGTAAAGGACAGCTTGCGCAGAAAGGATCCAACGCAATTTTAGCGCCAGCCCGGAGTAAACCATGAACTTCAAGGAGTAAACCATGAACTTCAAGACGAATCTTTGTTTGTTCTCAATACTTGGCATTTTAGCTATCTTAGCTATCTTTGTGCATTTTGGCTCCGATTTTTTGTTCCCTAGTCTGAAAACAAATCCGTCAAACAATACGTCTGGTTTAAGCGTTTCCGGAGAGGGGCAGCCCAGAGCCTTACAAGCGAATAGGAAAGACAACACCGAAAAGCACGACAGCCGCACCCAAGAGGTAGCGTCAGTTTCTTCAGCCACCCTGTCTTCATCTGATGGTGAGAAAGTTATCCTGTCTTCATCCGATGGTGAAAGCCCTTTTTATGAATATGAAAGTCCAGATACTCCCATAGATCCCACATTAGAGGAGCTGTCGTTGGAGGACGAAGAACATTTCTTTGGGGTGGACCATCAGCTTCAAGAGGAAATTCTTGCTGCAGAAGAAGAGCAGGATCAGTATGCCGCCGGCCCCGAGCAAGAATACGAAATGACAGAAGAGGAACAGGACGAAATTGAGGCTTTTTTAGTCGCGGCGTCGCTTGCTTCTCCCGTTGAAGAAGATGAGGCTTTTTACGAAGACGTAATATTGGCAGAAGAAGAAGCGGTAATTGACGAGAGTGCAGAAGCCTGGCAAGAAGAAGAGCAAGAAGAGGATTGAATGAACCATGCTTATCCGGTTGGCACATACAGCTCGAAGAGGTAGCCTTCCATCCTGCACAACCGACAGTGGTACGAGATTGGGTTGCCCACAGATGCAGAGGGAGACGGCTGAGGCCCAGAATCAAAGAAAAGCCCTACGTCACCAACCTCTTGGAGTTCTTTGCTGGAGGGAGGCGCGTATGTGTCAACCGGATAAGCATGGAATGAACAACAACTATAGCGTGTACCACTTGACTTTGCGGTAAAAAACAATTATATTTATTGTATGGCACAACAAGGTAAAGCGCTTTCGCATGGGCAAAGATTATCAATAATAACCTTAAAGA
>JAFCZU010000219.1 GCA_019314185.1 Deltaproteobacteria bacterium
CACCAATTATTGCCGGAATTGTTGAGGATCTTTAACCTCGCACTCGAATAAGATCTATTAGAATGTTTAGGATATATTCTCGGATTATTGCCATCTAATATAGCAGATTCATTATAGTGTTTGAAAAAAGCATCTTAAAAAGAAAATGAGGGTCGTAATACATTAGTTTCCTATAGTCAGGTCCTATTTCGCCAAGGAAAGCTATCATTTTCATCTACGCTCAAATTTAGAAATGCTCCCAATTTCTGATAACTTCCGATTTCAGCTACGTTTATGACTAATAAATCAATATCTCTATCTTGAAAGTAGTCCTGAACACTTTTGATGTGATCAAGATATTGTTTTTTGTAATATTGTTCATCGTAGAGTTCAATATTCGGGAAATTGTAGAACAATTTTTTCATGTCAAGGGCACATCCTCTATATCTGTATAGCGAGCCGGCCAAGTCTTCCACATTAGGGGCTCTGGATTTATCCGATGACCATATTTTTGTATGAAACCTGATCAAGGAATCGTACCATTGGCTCTCATTGTCCCGAACTGTTAATATGAACTTGCTATTTGGAAATGCACTATCTAATACTTTAAATAATCCAGGAAAGCCAAAAGGTGCATCCTGAAAAGCATCTGCTGTATAGCAGAAATTAATTATTCTGTCAGTTCTTCTTTTTGCCCAATCTTGGGATAAGATTTCTGCGACAGCTTGGTTTCCCATTTCAAATCCAAAATCCTTAAGAGCTTTTTCTAAGGATGTGGTACCTGTTTTTCCAAATCCAACGCAGAACACTTTATTGTAGTCCCGTTTACTCAAGTTGTCGACGTTTAAGGCTCTCCTTTCTTCTTCTTGCGTTCTTAGTAAAGTGTTTCTTCTATGAACCCCAAACTCCAGAAGAAAATGCTTCTGCTTTCCATACGGTAATTTAAAATGAAATCTCATTTCAGTAGTGTCCGGTTAAGATTTTAGAAATATACTCTAACCTCATGATATAATATAACATATGGACGAAAACGAGAGGGGACAACTTGAAATTTGTCCAAATTTGATCCCATACTCCTTTGACGGCAATCTTCTATCGCGAAAGGAGTTCATCAATGTATCAAGGATAAACTGTTTTTTCTCAGGTATTGAGCTTTCTCTCTCATGAAAAGTTTCATCAATGTGTCAGGTATCCCGAAGTAAATTGACCCAGTAATCGTCTCCGTCAACTGTTGTGCATACTTGTGGGTGAGCTCCTATCATTATTTGTAACCATGTGGTACCGCTTTTAGGAGCACCGATAATGAATATGAATTGTTTGTCAAGAACTGAAGACATCGCTTTTCCCTCTGAGTTTACTATTTCGAAAATAATTAGTCTTGCAGAGTGATCACAAATTGTTTCATTAAAATTACTCCTGGCTCCAGTCACCCCGCAGCAAAAAATGAGCCCAGCTAGTACAGGTAGTTTTAACCTGGAAATGCGCAGCGTTGTCGAATCGCAAACATATTTCTTGACTCGACAAATCAGTCACCGCAATTATTATGGAGTAAACCCCCATATTCAGGTACAATTTCCCAATTGTTAATTTTATCTTACTAAACTTTTTAGGCGATATTTCAAAATCGCTAAATTGTGAAGAACAATCTGCTACAGGGAGAAGTGCTTGATTCCATAATATTACTCTTATTGCCGGTTGTTCTACAGTAGAATCCAGAGTCAAATCCATCTCAATTGTGAGATCGTCGCCGTAATTAAGTACAGGTATTCCCTTACTGTTTAAATGTGTATGCCCACCTGAAGATAGTCGAATATTAGAAACTGTTGCCTTGCCACTACCTGATACTTGCTGTTCTGCGTTATCGAAATTGGATTGGTAATGATCAATTCCCTCACCTATGTTATTATCATGATATGAAACCACGCCATTTTTAAGAACCATGACTTCAGTACAAATCCTTGATATAAATGGCATCGCATGTGACACAAAGATGACCGCTGAGTTTCGCATGATTTCATTTATTGCGTTTAAGCATTTCATTTTGAAACCAAGATCTCCGACAGCAAGCACCTCATCTATAAGCAAGACATCCGGCTCCATCTGCGCCGCAACAGCAAACCCAAGGCGGACTCGCATCCCCGAACTGTAAAGCTTAACAGGGGTATCTATGAATTCTGCAAGCTCAGCAAATTCTAGAATTTCATCATATTTCTTATCAATTTCTTTCTTGCTGAACCCAAGAATTGACCCGTTTACATAGATATTCTCCCTGCCGGTAAGCATGGGATGAAACCCTGCGCCTATTTCGATGAGCGCGCCCACTCTGCCTCTGATTTCAATCCTGCCTTTGTCTGGAGAGATAATCCCGTTCAATATTTTCAGGAGCGTAGATTTACCTGAGCCGTTTGGGCCTATAAGCCCCAGGCACTCACCGCGCTTTAGCTCAAAAGATATATCATCATTGGCCCAAAACTCCCCGGGCTTTAATTCACCGGTTTTTTCAGACATGCCGACCATGGATCGTGCAATGTCCTGCACTCCGTAAAACATCAAGCGTTTTAGGGACTTGCAAAACTTTTTGGAAACACCTTCTGCTTTTATCAAAATATCAGACATAGGGGGGCCTTATTTATTTCGGATTTCGAATTTCGGATTTGGAAATGGGAAAGACGAATTTGGAAATTCGAAATTGTAATTTGGAAATTCGAAATTATTTTTCTTTTTTCCGTGCTTTTGTCGTTTTACCTATGCTCGTAAAGATTGCGAGAAGTTCGGTTGACTCCTGCATAAGCCAGGAGCGGTTTTCTATATCTCCAATATGGGACTCCTCGAAAAGCTCCAACCAGTATTGTGTCTCGCTGGCCTCTTTTTCCACTATAGCAACTTTATGCGTGAAATCCTTGCGTGATTCAGCTCGATTTGCCTCTCTATAGTTGGCTCCGATGGATGTGCTGGATTTCACGGATTGCACAGATTACGCGGATTTTTTTGTATAGCCTGAAGCATAAGTCTCCACTTATTTGTGCCCAGTGTCATTATAGCCTTTGGGGCGATAAATATCTTAATTCGTAGCCATTGTTAGCCAAGTGGGTTTGGATGTCTTTCTCTTGTCAATTCCTGACAGACGTCTATATGCTTGCGGCTGATAAACGATTTACCTTCAATTCGCTACGATGTTGCTCTGCTTGCCATAAATCATATTGTGCTTGCTGATTCATCCAGCTTTGCGCTGTGGTATCAAAAGCAATAGATAGCCGTACTGCCATCTCAGGACCAATACGGATATGGCCATTCAATATGCCGGATAGAGTTTTTCGGCTGACATCTAATGCCTTTGCTGCATCAGTAACAGTCAAATTCAAAGGCTCAAGGCACAATGTTTTAAGAATTTCTCCAGGATGTGGGGGATTATGCATCAACATTATATTACCTCTCAATATTGCTTCTTTCCTCAGTGGTAGTCCTCGTAGTTTACCAATTCGGCATGTTCACCAACAAATATAAATGTTACGCGCCAGTTACCGCTTACCTTGACCGACCATGTGTTCTTACGATTACCGCTCAATTCATGGAGATTTAAACCAGGAAGACTCATATCGTTGGGACAGCTTGATGCATTTAGTCTGCCTAAGATTAAACGCAGACGTTCAGCATGTTTAGGTTGAATTCCTGTCATTGAGCCCTTTGTAAAGAATCTCTCCAAGCCTTTGTGTTTAAATTGTTTGATCATCTATTAATTCTCTGTAACAGGAGTTGTGCTTTTTGGGGTCAGGCAAATCTATTATAGTTTGTACAGGCATTGCTCCTCCAAAGATTAATAATTTCTTAAAAGTATAGAAATGTTAATAGGTTGTCAACCCATCTTTGGGCTGTGTGTTAGAAAAACCCTGGCCCAGACCCGACGTGAAAGGACTGGTTCCGTCTGAGCCGCGACACCAAACCCAAGGCGGACTTGCATCCCTGATCCGTTTGGGCCTATAAGCCCCAGACACTCACCGCGCTTTAACTCAAAAGATATATCATTATTTGCCCAAAACTCCCTGGACTTTAATTTACCGGTTTTTTCAGACATGCCGTCCATGGATCGTGCAATGTCCTGCACTCCGTAAAACATCAAGCGTTTTAGAGATTTGCAAAACTTCTTGGAAACACCTTCTGCTTTTATCAAAATATCAGACATGGGGGGCCTTAGTTGGAATTTTATTTCACCACGAAGGGCACGAAGAACATAACGTTCATTAGTTTATAGGTTTCTGTTTTTTTTAGACAGGATGAACAGGATTTACAAGATGTTTTATTTTTATTTTCATTACTTTCCGGATGAAAGTTATGAAGATAATCCGGCTTTGCCGGAAAAGAACAAATTAGACAGGAAGTACTTCGTGGTTTATAATATCTGCTTTTCAACAGAATCTTTTCTTCATTCGTGTCCATTTGTGTCAATTCGTGGCTAAATAAGGCTATACTCTCTCGGCAACTTTAGGTTCAACCAGGTGAAAAAGCCTCCAGCCGACAAGAAATATCAGAATACTCACTATAACCGATGAAACATAACTTGCCGGGTCAGTCAGAAAGCCCATTGTCGTCAGGTCACGTGCGGCTGTGACAAAGCCGCTGACAGGATTGACACTATTTATCAGAAAAGACATCGGCCAACTGGTCGGCGGAGGATAGATGACCGGTGTAGCAAACATCCCCAGATTCATAAAAATTCCCAATATACGGCCGACATCTCGTATCATTGCGTTGAGAAAGGACATAAAAAATCCCAGCCCCACAACTAAAAGCAATAGCGGCAACAACACAAACGGGACAAGCAATATGGTTAATTTGGGTGTAAAACCGACAAAAACAAAGATGATTAATAACAAAGGAATTCGGATCAGGAGCTCAAAAATTGTTTGGCCCACGGCCGAAAGTACCAAGACCTCTCTTGGAAAATTGATTTTAGTCAATAAGGCACCGGCCGCCACCATGCTGTTCGCAGAGGTAGTCACACCACCTGCAAAAATGAGCCAGACCATCTGGCCAAGAAACACAAAGGCTGCATAAGGCATGGCCGTATCGCCAATAGGAAGGATGTTTTTACCCTTAATCCAGACAAAGAGAAGCATCATGATTAGAGGGGCGAGAAAAGCCCAGAAAATTCCGAGCACAGACTGTTTAAAACGCGCGGAGAGGTCGCGAACCACCAGTCTCCAGATAAGGCCCCTGAAGTCTGCCAGCTCGCGAAACATCTCGGGCCAAACTCGAATCCCGGCCTTCATGATGTGATTCGGCTCATATACCGTTACACGATTACTTTGTTTTATGGATTGGTCAGCCATCGTTATTCCTTAATAATAGAGTGCCTTTTTGGGGATCCACTTTACCCTTGAAGTTTTTCATGAAAAAAGGGGGGACATGAAAAAGGGTGAAAAAAGGGGTCAAATCCGCTCTTGACTCTTGTGTGAGTGGGCTTGGGTTTCGGTTTACCGCGGAACCGGTTGGGGTGTTCAGCACGCTCTGCTTAAGGCCCTTCATGTGCCCAAGGCGGTATTCTTTTATTACATGATTTACTTCGATTATTGACATAGTACATACATCCATTTAGGAATTTAGGGATTTAGGGATTTAGGGATTAGCGCATAGGGTTTAGCGTTTAGTGTATAATAGTTAGCCACGAATGAACACGCCTGCCTGGGCGTGTCCGCACGCAGGCAGGAATTTACACGAATAAGGCGGAGGCGTATGCCGACAAAACTTAAACTGCGAAGATCTATTGCTATTTTGCATAGTGTCCCCTAACCTTGGCCATTTCAAATACCTTTCTATGATCAACTGTAGATGAGGAAAGTTCCATCATCCTTCAACCATATCTCTCAATAAATGACTAACGATGCCTCTGCTCAGGGCAATTTTATGCTGGAGGGAATCGTCAGTTAATAATTCAGATTGCGTAACCTCAGCTATGGTCAAAAATATGGTATCATAGCCGCTCGCCTTTGTCTCGATGCCGAAAGAGATAGCTTCCTCCAGAATCTCATGATCATAAAAAACATGATGTGCATTTCTTCTAAGAAAAGATATTGCTTTTCTTGAGTCATCTTCACTATTAGTAATGCGAGATATGACTATTGCAGTCTCAATCAAGGCAACTGCAGGGATATACATCTCAGCATGTTTATCCCTGACTTTATCCAGGACTGGCGACACCAGTCCTCTCCTTGCCTCCTTATCTTCATAAGTATCTCCGTACTATCTTCTTCTGTGACAGCATGGCTAACAATTGAGGAGGCCAACTCATCCAGATCAACCTCTTGGGAAATAGCCGTCCTAATAACCTCCCTTAGGTCAACCACCTCCGCCTCCACCTTTTTCACCTTATCCTCTAACATTTTTAAGTTTAATTGCATCACTTTTTACCCTCCTGAAAAGATTATAAACTCATTTATAACCTGATTTCTTCTTGGAGTTGTTCTTTTTAGGGTTTAGCGTATAGTTAGCCACGAATGAACACGCCTGTCTGTGATTATAGACATAACAGATCCATTTAGGGATTGAGGGATTTAGGAATTTATTTGTTTTCGACATTCAGAAGCAAGCTCGCACCCTCTGTCAAATTGACTTTGGTTGATATATTTAATGGCAATTCCTCAAAACTTTTGTAATTCATAATCCCTGAATCCCTGAATTCCTTAATCAGTTTGTTTTTTACACGAAGGCCACGAAGAACACGAAGGGATTATAAAACCATTCTGTCGGTCTCATGTTTTTTCCTTGGCTATATGCAAGACTTTTTGATACATATCCTCTTTAACCCAAAAATGATGTTT
>JAFCZU010000220.1 GCA_019314185.1 Deltaproteobacteria bacterium
AGATAATTTTTCTGCCGTTTGCGACAAACACGGCAAACTCTCGCGAAAATCCTTCGTCGACACCCTGCTGCGCATGGTCGCGTGAGTGTAGAATGCATAATTTCGGTGAAACTTCAGGCACTAAATCCAATAGGAATTAACTCTTTGCTGCAAGGCAGCGGTGTAAGCCTGGTTGCCATTTCCGCAGCAGGTGTAGCTGCAACAACTTCGGAATAAGAGACTTTGTTTTGATTCCAAGCAGTCATGTTTTCAGAATTCGTTCAGCCTTTCAATTACGTTGCGATCGTCGAGGACCTGATTTCCAAATTGCCTGTCCATAAGTTACGTTATCTAACGAGTTCCCTGATCAAGTAAAGTATTCGCGCTGATTTGACCGCAGTTTGTCACAAAGACGTCCCACAGGTAACTCTACATCCTCGTAAGTGAGAACTTGATCTTTGGGGATATCTCTCTTCAGACAACAACCTTCAGCCAAACCTATTGGCAAGAGGTTCTGATCCTGAACAACCTTCGAGTTCTCGCATAACCCATAAGTCATATAGTGACCAAGGCCATCAAGCTCCTGACCCGCTTTAAGAGCTATTTTTGCTGCAGCGACAACATCCACACAAGGTGCACCAAGGGATGCAATCGTAGCATCACCAAACAGCACAGCTCGTGCAGCAGTGAGGGGAACCTCGAAATGACACAGATGGTAAGGGGTGTAAAAGCAATACAATGGGCCGGTCCCGAGTTTATAGAGGTTTAGATAATGCTGTTGGGTAGGATGATCATGAGTCCCTAGTACAAAAACGCCAGGCGCCGGTTCAGCTCCAACCACGTAATCTACAATGCCGGGACCTTCAACCAGAGCCGCCAATGGATACTGATTGGCCGCTTGTTGAATGGGTGTGCCAGAGGGCACGGTAGGGCCGAACATTCCTCGCTTTGCAACTCTCATACCGGTGGCGTTTGCGACGATGGCTTGCTCGAACGAAATCTTAGTTCCATCGGCAAATGAGGTAACCATAGCTGGATTCTGCCCCCATTTACGAGCAAACCCTTCCTGAGTGGTTGGATTTCGGTACGGGTCATGAAGACCCTTGATATTTCCGCACAAAACAGGCTTAACACCGATAGACTTCACAAACCGAAACAGGTTCATTATAACGCCGGGCTGATCACCATCGGCACCCGTGAATACAACTCCAGCCTTGTCGGCATACACTTTCAAAATAGGTCCAACCGTCCCGTCCAGTTCAGCATTCATAGTGACAACATGCTTGCAGTTTTCAATAGCCTTCATCGCCACCTGTGAACCGAACTCTACGATACCGGTAACTTCGATCACAGCATCTATGCCTTCAGCTTGACATACCAGCATGGCATCTTCGGTAATTGCATAGTGGCCTTGAGTAACTGCATCGTCCAGTTGCTTAACGGTCTCGACGGTCCGCACTTCTTCAACGCCTGCCTCCAAATAGGCTCTTTTAGCGCCGTCAAGGTGGCGATTGGAAATAGCCACCAATTCCATTCCCTGAACAAAATTAAGGATCTGTAGAGCAACACCTCGTCCCATAAAACCAGCTCCAACCATGGCTACTCGTATAGGGCTGTTTTCCTGCTGTCGTTTTTCCAAGGCTTTATCAACAATAATCATGCGTTATCCCTTTGATCGCAAACAAATTCCGGCCAGCTTTTGTCCTTGCCTGAAATGACCTGTACATCAGCAACCCACTCTATACTGAAAGCGGAATCATCCCAGCATATGCCACGCTCAGAACCCGGTGTATAAAATTGAGACACATGATAAGTTACCTCGGTATTGTCCTCCAAGGTTTGAAATCCATGAGCAAAATTCTCCGGCACATAGAGCATTTTGTAGTTTTCTGCTGTCAGTTCAACGCCGATCCATTGGGCATAGGTAGGTGAGGCTGGTCGTAAATCAATAATTACATCGTAAATTGAACCCTTTGTGCAACGTACAAGTTTTGTTTCTTCATACGGGGTTAATTGGTAATGCATTCCTCTCAACGTCCCCTTTTTTATGTTGAAAGATACATTAGCCTGAACCACGACAGCAGTCAAATTGTGCTCTGTAAATTCATTTTGACACCATGCTCGAGCAAAGAAACCACGCTTATCCTCTATTTTTTGGAGCTCAATGACATAGGCACCCTTTAATTTAGTTTTAGTAAAAATCACGCGTTCCTCCAAATAACATTTTAAAATTAAAATGCTCTTTTAATTTCTATAGTACAGCTTTTTCTTAAGCCCATTCCAGATTTTCATTCAGCGCCCCACTCTTCCTTAGTTGATTTAGCATGTTAAGCCGCATAAAATTTGAATTCCTAAAGTTTTCGTCATCAAATCCCATTGCTTCCATGCCATCTCGCAATTCCTCTATCGTATTAATCAAATCGTATTGGGGTTGGTGATTTGGAGCCAATTTTTTATAATAGTCAAAGTTTACCCTGTAGGAACGCTTGTCTGTCGCCGCATTTTTATTTATCGAAATTTCTACACCCGGAATAACTTCTGCTACAGCATAAGCGAGATTTTTGACTTGATAATTCCATTCGTTACTTCCAACATTTACAGCTAAAAATTGTCCTCCATTCTTCGTGTCTCGGCTTATGGCCCATTCAATGGCACGCGCCATATCTTTTACATTAATCAGAGGGCGCCAGGGAGTCCCATCGCTTAAAATTACGATCTGTTTTGATGCGATGGCACCCGCCACAAAATCGTTTAGGACCAGATCAAGCCTTAGCCGCGGACTCATTCCACATGCCGTCGAAAACCTCAAGCTTGTAACTATAAATCCATCACCGGCGATATTTTTTATATCTCTTTCTGTAAACACTTTGGATCGAGCATAGGCTGTAAGAGGATTTAACTGCGACTCTTCGCTTCTGGGGCTGTCTTCAGCCGCTCCATACATACTGCAACTAGAAGCAAAAACAAATGTTTTTACACCTATTTCTTTTGCCTTTTTGGCCAACTCAGCACTTGCCTTGTCATTTATATCCATTGTAACATTTTCAAAAGTTTTACCCATTGGATCATTGGATATAGCAGAGAGATGAACAATCGCATCAACATCTTCAAGCATGGCTCTTTGTATTTTTCTGACATCACCAAAATACTGAACGTCGATCTTGCATTCCGGCAGGATTTCGCTGTTTGCCAAACAAGTTGCAAAATACCCCATATCCAGTCCAACAAGTGTTGCTCTGGGAAAAATAGTTCTTAAATGACTGACCAAGCAGGGGCCTATGTAACCCATGTTACCTGTGATTAAGATTTTCATAATCTGTCCTTTCTTCAGTTCAATTGTGATTGTATTTCTCTACAGACATACCGGGAGAAAGGAATTGAACAGGTGAATCCTGGAGATACTGCATTTAATACATGAATTGATTTGTCATCTCCCTCAATTACAAAGTCCATTTCCAGCTTACGAGCTTTAATATCAACCAATTGAGCCCGTATTCCAGGTTTCCCCCACGTTTTGTAATTTTCCGTTTTGACACGTTTGGCCAGCAGGGATGCAAGAAATACCATTCGCGATCGCGAATATTTTTTAATCTCCTCAATGGCTAGTTTCTTAAAGTTAAAATCGGAAGATGCAAAGAGACATGCCTCCCTAATAAAGATGTCGACCAACTCCCTAAAATTATACCCGTCAAAACCATGATAATTTTCACGCCAAAGGGCAGGGATGGCCGTTGGCCCAATTTTGGTCTTGCCGTCAACCGTCACGGTGAAGTGAACACCGAGAAAGGGATTCCTTAGGTCTGGAACCGGGTAAATGTTTGTTCTTATAAAACCAGTAGGTTCATTTGAATATAAGTAAAGCCCCTTAAATGGCAGGATTCTGTATTTGCTTGAAAAGCCGAATTTTCTGGCAACGCTGTCAGCATAGAGGCCCGCAGTGTTAACGATGTAAGCAGCTTGAAACATACCTGACGATGTTAGAATGCCTTGCGTCGTTTTCCTTATAAAACAAACTCCACGGTGTACCTCAACACCCTTATTTACAGCATCGCGGACCATAGATTGCATAACCTTATGAGGATCCACTGATGATGTTGTGGGAGAGAAGATAGCGCGCTGGCTAGTTTTGGCCATAGGCTCTATGGAAACAGCTTCATCCTCGGTAATGTCTTCCAATGGAATGTCATTTGTTCTGCCTCTCTTGAGCAGCTCATCAAGATAAACATGTTCACTTGGGTCCTTGGCTACAACGAGTTTTCCGCATTTGTTAACTGGTATCCGGTTAGAATCGCAATATTCTGTCAGTAGCTTGTTCCCTATGCGGGTAAATTTTGCTTTCAAACTATCGGGTGAATAGTAAAAACCTGCATGCAAGACACCGCTATTACGAGTGCTTGCGTGTGCACCGCATTCTTTTCCCTTTTCTATTAATGTGACTTTCGTATCAGGAAACAAATTTCTCAATTCTGTGGCAATATTGATTCCAATTATTCCACCCCCGATAACGAGAAAATCTGTAATTATCATTGATCACCAGACTTTCCAGGGTGCTTCATTTGAATTCCATAGTTCTTCCAAAATATTTTTTTCCTTCAAGGTATCCATGCACGACCAAAAACCAGAATGGTGGTAACCCATCAACTGACCATCACCAGCAAGTTTTTCTATAGGACTGCGCTCCCAAATCGTCTCATCGTTGTCAATATAATCAATTACTTTTGGGTGTAACACAAAGTAGCCTCCGTTTATCCAGCCTTCGGCTAACTGAGGTTTTTCATAAAATTTAGTAACTTGATTGCCATTAAAACCAATTCTGCCAAAACGTGCAGGCGAACGTACAGTGGTAACAGTGGCTAATTTGCCGTGTGATTTATGAAATCCTATAAGTGCGTGAAGATCTATGTCAGCTACTCCATCACCATAAGTGAACATGAAGGTCTCATCTTTGCCCAGCCAATTTTTGAGGCGCTTGAGCCGTCCGCCGGTTTGTGTATGCAATCCGGTGTCAACAAGATGAATTTTCCAGTTTGGCTGTTTGCCATCATGAATAGTAGTTTCCCCTGTGGCCAGGTCAATGGTGATATTATTATTAATAGCATAAAAGTTTAGAAAGTATTCTTTAATAAATTCTCCTTTATATCCTAAAGCAATTATGAATTCGGTTAGTCCGGAAGCAGCATAGATATTCATAATGTGCCATAAAATCGGCTTGCCACCAATTTCTACCATGGGTTTTGGCCTGACCTCGGTTTCTTCCGAAAGGCGAGTGCCGAAACCTCCTGCAAGGATAACTACTTTCATGATACATCTCCAACTATGGATGGGGATAAATCCGAAAATCGAATACCAAAATCCGAAATAAATTCAAAATTCAAATATCCAATTTTCAAAACGTTATTCCCTCAATTTCTTTAAGGTATGTCTTTGCCCCGTAACTTTAGGGTTCCCGCGCAACTTTTTGATAGTATGCGCGATTATCAAACGTTATCAGGTGGCTCTTGATAATGTTGTGGCATTTCATCAAACTAAGGACGCTTTCTGCGGCTGCTTTCGCGTCTTGTTTATGAGAGCGTATTGCTAAGCCAAGCTGTTCAGGTGGTTCGTATGGTGCTGAAATCCCGGTAAATTCCTTGATGACTCCGGCCCTGGCTTTAGCATAAATGCCTTTTTGATCGCGACTGGAACAAATTTCCAGTGGGCAGTCAACATAAATCTCCAGAAACTGCCCATTGTGAAAGAGAGATCGAAGTTGTTGGCGATCCTCCCGATATCATCTCCACGCCATG
>JAFCZU010000221.1 GCA_019314185.1 Deltaproteobacteria bacterium
TTGGTCCTCTGGGCCAGGATTCTTTATACAGCAATATGCAACCATACAAAAAATGTTACTGCTGACAGAATTGTGCTGATCGAAATAGCTGCTACGGCAAAATCTGTATCTCCCTGCATTTCTTTGGCCATTACATAACTTATTGTTGCGGTCGGAGATGCAAGCAAAATAAGGCCTGGCAGATAATCGTTTAACGGTAGGCCGAACAGCCGATACAAAGTTAAACCCAAACCGGGAAGAAGAACCAGTTTCATTATACTCGAAGAGAGAATGGAAAAGATCTGCAATTGTATTGATTTGAAAGATAAAGAAGCGCCGATTAACAATAATGCCATGGGAAGCGCAAGTCCGCTGATAATATCAAGTGTTCGATCTATGACAAGCGGAACAGGAGCTTCGGTTAGGGAAAACAATATTCCGGCCATTGCCGATACTATTACAGGATTGCCCAATATTTTCCAGATTAGATTTAATCTTTTTTTCTTTGTTGAAGTATTATTTGAATATAGCTGAAGCGAAACAACGGCAAGAAAGTTCTGGAGGATCATGATAAATCCCGCAATAATACCGGCCTTGGCAAATCCATTATCCCCGAGAAAATAGTATGAGACTGCAAGACCGATATAACCAAGGTTCCCATGAAAAGAGCTTTGTATAAAACTGCCTAACCGTTCTCTTTTAATGCGGCCGATATGACCGGCACACCACGCAACAGCAAAAACGGTCAGCACAGAAAGTAATGTAATTACAAGCACTTGAA
Source organism: Deltaproteobacteria bacterium (assembly GCA_019314185.1). The sequence goes on from JAFCZU010000221.1 coordinate 761, forward strand.
GGTTGAACTGCGTTTTAAGGGAAGACCTGGAAATTGCTCTGAAAATCATAGCAGGTATTGCAATATGATATACAAGCCGGTTTGCGGGCCCTAAGAAAGCAGGTTCTATAAACCCCCTGCGTCTGGCAAACCATCCAAGGATGATAACTGCAAATATAGGAATTATTGTGGTTGCAATATTCATGAGATCAGATGTCAGTGATCGGGTGTCAGGTTTCAGATTAAAGTAATTAAAATCGCTTAGAGGTCTTTTAAACGTGTAACAGGTAGTTTCCAGTATGGCAACCAAGTTACGCTTTTTTCTAACAGCCTTCAGCCTATCCATCTGTATGAATCTGTGGCTGAATAGTTACATTGTTTTTACTTTTATACTGTGGATTGTTTTATGATTTTATGCATATATATTGTAACTGGTTGTTGGGTTCACGGTTCACGGTTGTTTTGCCTCCGGCGGGGTAACATTTTTCATATTGCTTGAGCTCATGAACAGCAGCGTTATGCGCATTGTGACACGTCTCAACCGTTCAGTTTTCAGCAGTTAACCTTGAACCTCTGAACCGTGAACGGTTACTTGTATTTAAACATATCTGCGTTCATTTGTGTAAATCTGAGGCCGAATAGTTGCAATTCGCTTTGCATAGTATCTTAATGTATCATCTTTAATTTAATGGAATATTCAGAATATATACAGGTTGCCGTTGCCATTCCGGTACATAATGCCTTTACTTATCGGGTTCCGAAACACCTTTCTTCTTTTGTGTCAATTGGGAAAAGAGTTCTTGTTCCCTTTGGTAAGCGCAGGGTTACAGGATACATTTTAGGTTCTTCTGAACCTGTGAATGATAAAAAGATAAAGTGTATCCTGGATGTTCTTGATGAAAAACCGCTTTTCCCGTCATCCATGATTCCTTTTTTCAAGTGGATTGCTGATTATTATATATATCCTGTTGGACAGGTCATAAAGAATGCTTTGCCTGGTGGGTTGAATCTTTATGAGCTTACCACTGTTGCTATAACGGAAATGGGCGAAAAAGCGCTGCTGGACGATTCTGTAACACCACTTCAAAAAGAGATATTAAGCTGTCTTAAACAGGGATCATGCCAAAGGAAAATGGTTTCTAAAAAGCTCAATAAGAAGATTCCCAATTCATTGATCAGCGCTATGGAAGATTTGGGCCTGATCATTAAAAAACAGGAGCTTAAAGGCGGAGAGACAAGCTCGAAGAAGGAGAGATATGTATCCTTAATCAGGCATGACATGCCTGCTGGCCGGTTATCAGCGCAGAGGGAAAAGATTATTGATGCAATAAAGAATGAAGGTGAAATTTCCGTAAAAAAATTAAAAGAATTAGTGCCTGCCGCTCCAAGATTAATAAAATCTATGGAAGTCGCCGGGCAGATTAAAATATTTACGAAAAAAGTCTATAGAGATCCGTTTGGCGAGTTAATTAAATCTGATACTGCTCATATACTTACAGATGAGCAAGATAAAGCTATTTTTAAAGTCGTAAACTGTCTTGGCAAAGGATTTGCAGCCTGCCTTTTGACAGGTGTTACTGGAAGCGGAAAAACCGAGGTTTATATGCAGCTTGCCGCAGAAGCATTAAAGCGCGGGATTTCTGTTCTGGTGCTTGTTTCCGAGATTGCCCTGATATCTCAAATAGAAAGGCGGTTCAGGGCGCGTTTTGGAGAAAATGTTGCTCTGCTTCATAGCAGGCTTTCAGCAGGACAGCGGTATGATCAGTGGATGCGCATTGTAAATAAAGAGGTAAATATTGCTATTGGCGCAAGATCCTGTATCTTTGCGCCGCTTGCTGATGTTGGATTGATTATTGTTGATGAGGAGCATGATACTTCCTACAAACAGGAAAGCGGTCTTCGTTATAATGCCAGAGACCTTGCGGTTATAAGGGCAAAGCTAAATGGCGGAGTTGCCCTGTTAGGTTCGGCAACCCCTTCGATCCAGTCATACTATAATGTGACAACAAAGAAATATGTCGAAGCAGCTCTGACAAAGCGTGTTGAAAACAGGCCGCTTCCGGAAATTACCGTGGTTGACCTGCGTAAAAACAGAGATGCCAGGGGAATCAGACATTTTATTACATCCGAGCTTTATACAGCGATAAAGGAGACCCTTGACCATGACGAGCAGGTTCTGCTTTTCCTGAACCGACGGGGCTATGCCAGCTTTCCTGTCTGCGCTGCATGCGGAAAGGCTGTAAAATGCAAAAATTGTGATATTACCCTGACACTGCATCGGGGAGATAATGCATACAAGTGCCATTACTGTGGGTATTCACTGGCATCTGTTTCTAATTGTTCAACATGCGGTTCTTCCAGAATAAAGCAGTTGGGGCTGGGTACAGAGAAAGTTGAGGCAGCGGTTAAAGCTCTTTTTCCTGATGCAAATGTGGCAAGAATGGATCGCGATACAACCACGCGAAAAGGTTCGATGCTAAAAATTTTAAAAGGGCTCAGAGACCGCAACATAGACATACTGATCGGCACACAGATGGCGGCAAAAGGGCATGATTTCCCAAATATTACACTTGTAGGAATAATTTGCGCCGACCTGTCACTGAGTTTTCCGGATTTTCGTGCAGGAGAACGGACATTTCAGCTTTTGGCTCAGGTGTCAGGAAGGGCGGGCCGTGGAGAAGTTCCCGGCAGAGTTGTGCTTCAGACATATAATCCGGATCATTACAGCATATTATCCGCAAGAAAGCAGGACTTTAAAACATTTTATAACGAGGAGATAGGTTTTCGAAAAGCCTTGAATTATCCTCCGTTTTCAAGGATTATCCAGCTCAAAATATCGGGAAGAAACAGCAGGCAGACAGGCCAGTATGCACAGACAGTGGGGGATCTCTGCAATGTTTTGAAAAAAAATGACAGGTCTTTTATGAAATTTATTGAGATACTTGGCCCAATTGAGGCTTCTCTTTACAGGATAGCAAAACAATATAGATGGCAGATTCTTTTAAAAAGTAAAAGTGCAAGATTGCTTCACAGTTTTGTTCATAAATTGATATTTGAAAACCAGGCGAAAATTAATAACCGGCATGTAAAACTGGTTGTAGATGTTGATCCATTTTTTATGCTATAATAATAAATAAAAAAATGAACGTCCAACATTGAATAATGATGTCGCTCCGCTCTTCAAATTATTTTTATTCTTGTTTCCACCCTCCAGCGTGGGAATGTATATTGCGCCGGAGCATGAAAAGCAGGCAAAAAAATAATCACGAAAACACGAAATATAGAAAGCACGAAATAGAAAACGTGTGGTGAAGAAAACATAATAAAAAGGAAGGTTTTTTATGAAAGGTTATAGATTCATTGTTTTTATCTTTTGTATTTTCTTTCTGACGCCATTTTCTTGCGGATCTGAGAAGGAAACTCAGAAATTTCCTTCTATTTATGTGCCGTCAGGGATATACGAGTTCAAGCCGGTTTTGGAGGGAGATGAAGTAATACACGATTATATCCTGCAAAACAAAGGAACAGCTCCTTTGAAAATTGAGAGGGTCAAAGCCGGTTGAGGGTGTACAATTGTTTCTTACTCGAAACAGATCCTTCCCGGTGAGGAGGAAAAAATAAATGTAAAAGTTTATACCAGTGGATATGGCGGGAGAAAGCTCAAAAAAAATATCATTGTACAAACAAATGACAAAAAACGGCCAAAGATTAATCTGACAATTACCGGACAAGTCAAGAAATTTGCCACAATCACACCCAAAAGTATAACTTTATATGGTCCTGTTGGAAAACAGCTAAAGGCAAGTGTAAAAATTATGCCTGAAAAAAAATATTTATTCAGGATAGTTGAAGCATCAACGACAAAAGGAAACAATATCAGTTTCAAGCTGGAGGAGATAAAAAAATCCGGGGAATATACTTATTTATTAATAGTAAAAAATTTAAAAAAAGATGCCGGAAGGTATTCAGAGACTATTACCTTGAAAACTACCAGTAAGATCCGGCCGAAGATTAATATCAGGATCTATGGAAATATTATTAACACACAAAGTCGAAATGGAAATTAAATTATTATGAAAAATATCAAGGTTGTTGCTTTTGACTGCGACGGAGTCATGTTTGATACAGTAAAAGCAAATACGGCTTACTATAACAGTGTTTTGAACCATTTTGGCAGGCCGGACATGACGCCTGAGCAGTTTGCCTATTCACATATGCATACTGCGGATGACGCAATGGCATATCTGTTTGATGATGAAAAGATGCTTGAGGCCGCGCAAAATTATCGCAAAAATATGAGCTACCTGCCGTTTTTGAAATATATGGAAATAGAGTCATATCTGAAGCCTTTGCTCAAAAAACTGAGGCCGAAATACAGAACCGCAGTCGCAACTAATAGAACAGATACAATGAAACGGGTTATCATCGAACACACGCTTGAGGGCTGTTTTGACATTGTTGTTACAGCTCTTGATGTAAAGCGCCCAAAACCTCACCCTGATGAACTGCTTAAGATACTGGAGCATTTTCAGATAGAGCCACAGCAGGCAATCTATGTGGGTGATTCAGAGCTGGATGTAATAGCGGCAAAGTCAGCTGGGATACCAATAATTGCATACAATAACAAATCTCTTTCCGCCAATTTTCATATAAACAGCTTAAAGGAAATCGAAGATATACTTGAAATATAAGCGGGGCTATCGATTAAAGGTTGATAAATTCGCAAAAAGTCACTAATTAAGTATAGGTGGCTAAGTAAAAAATTTCGTAACTATTCAGCCACAAAGCTTAATGGTGGCCCATTCTCGCACATAATAATTTTCTGCTAATTTTTTTTAAATAAAACATGACTACAATAAACCAGGCGCTAAGACACGAAGATTATAATATAATTTTAATATCTTATATACTGTATACGCCGTATCTATAACTTTTTTCTCTTTTTGATAACCCTTTAAAATTAAAGTCCTTTTGTGACTTAGTTACTAATTTTTCAGGGTCGAAGGCATACATATAGTATGTTGAGAGTCTGAAAAATTACTGCAACGCAGTAGATGAGACTTTTTACGACGCCATCAACAATGCTGCTTAATGTTTTCAATAATTAAAGATGTTGAAACATTAGAAACCATCGGAACCCTTATGACCCTGCCTCCATTTGCTTTTACAAAATCGGCTCCGATAATATCAGCTTCCAGCCAGTCCTCTCCCTTGACAAGCACATCAGGCTTTATTGCCTGAATTAACTTTAAAGGGTCTGGTTCATGAAAAATTATAATATAATCCACAAACCACATGCCGGAAAGAACCTCAGCTCTTTGATCCTGAGGCACAATCGGCCTTTTATTTCCTTTTATCAATTTTACGGATTTGTCGGAATTTAACCCTACTATTAGAACATTTCCCTCAGCTCTGGCGGCAGCAAGATAACGCACATGTCCCACATGCATTATATCAAAGCACCCATTCGTAAAAACAATCCGTTTGCCTGAGCTATGCAAATCAAGCACTTTTTGCACAAGATCATTTGATTTAATAATTTTAGAGAGCATATGAGCCTGGAACCCTTTCGTCTAAGCATGGTATTTTATTTCGAAATTCCGATATTTCAGAAAGATTAAGCCTGGCATTTAAAATGCATGATTCATTCTTTGCCATGTCAAGAACCTCCCCCAATGGCGTAACAAACTGTGAATGGCCTCCATATTCAATACCCTCTTCCTTTCCATTCCGGTTTGCCGCGATTACAAAGATCTGATTTTCAATAGCCCTTGCCTGCAATAAAATATCCCAGTGTCTGGTTCGTCCAATGGGCCATTGCGCTGACACAATAACAAGTATTGCCTGTGAAAGAGCAAGGGATCTGCAAAGTTCCGGGAACCTGAGATCATAACATATCATCAGCCCCACAGGCCCGATGGATGTTTCACACACTACCGCCTTATTCCCGGCAGAAAAATATTTATCCTCTCCTGTTAAAGAAAAAAGATGAATCTTCCTGTAAGTTCCTGCGATATCTCCATTGCTGTCTATAACATACATGGTATTGTAAATATTGTTGCCGGAAGATTCGGGCAGAGAACCGGCAATGATCATATTGTATTTAGATGCTGCTTGAGAGAGCCTGTCAATAACAGCGCCTGTCTTTGCAGCATGAACAGTCAGCCTTTGGTTGTCAAAACCGCAAGACCACATCTCAGGAAGAACAGCAATATCTGCTTTTCCGGCGCCAAGAGAATCTATTCCCTGAAATGCCGCCTCAAGATTTGATTCAACATCTCCCAGTTTAACATCAAATTGTATCAGGCCTGCCTTAACAGTTTTTTTAGTCTCCATCTAATTCCTAAGCCGGATAAACCGGCCAAATAGCATTTATTTATCACGAAAGCACGAAAACACGAAACTTGATGCATTTGTAAAAAGTGTTAGGTGTTAAGAGCAAACAGAATCTATAGCTTATTGAATTTTAAGTTGTACTTTTTATGAATTCATCAATCTTTAGTCACTTTAAACTTTTTTTGTTTCGTGCTTTCCTTATTTCGTGTTTTCGTGATTGTTTTTCAATTTTTTGCCACAGAATCAATCTCCGGCCTCCGACCTCCGACCTCCGGCCTCTGACCTCTGACCTCCGACCTCCGACCTCCGACCTACACCGCCCTGGCCAATGTAAGAACATCGACACTTCCGGCTCCGCCGCGCAAAAGAACTTTTGCGCATTCATTGGCTGTGGCTCCGGTTGTATAAACATCATCCACAAGAAGTATCCTTTTCCCGGTAATATTTGATGATTTATTTATACTGAAAGCATTTTTTATGTTTGCAGCTCTTTGCCTTCGGCCAAGGCCGGTCTGCGATTCTGTCCATCTGTTTCTCAGCAACAAATGTTTGTCAATCTCAATATGCGCAAAAGTTATACTCAAAGATTTTGCGAGCTGAGCCCAGTCCCTGACAAGAAGAAAAGACTGATTAAAACCCCTTTTCCTGAATCGTTTTATATGAAGAGGAACGGGCACAATAATATCTATACTTTCTTTATCCCAATAACTCATAAAAGCGGAAAAAAGAAGCATCCCAAGCGGCTTCGCTAATTGAATCTTTCCTTTATATTTCAAAGAATGAATCATTACCATAAGCGCTTTGTCATAAACACCGGGGGCACGGGATCTTCTGATTTTTTTGGGGGATCTCATGCATTCGCCGCAGATATGATCCTCTCCCTCACGGCTTTTAAACATTATCCCGCATGACAAACAAATTGGTGATTCAACAGGCGTAAAGCTATTAAAACAGGTCTGGCACAAATAGGGCGCCGTCAGTTTTTTAAAAATAAATCTTTTTATACCATTAAAAGAATCATCATGTTGAACATCTTTTTCATTCAAACAGCAGCTCTGACGTTGTGCGGGATGAAAAAAAGCTCCGCAGGCCATACATTTTGCGGGGAAAACAACCTGTTCCAGAATTCTGACCGCATAAATCAGCAGTTTTTTTAAATTAGCCGATATTTTCACATATTCTCTCCGCAAACTCCGAACATTTTACCTTTTTTGCTCCTTTTATCTGACGGGCAAGATCATATGTGACAATACCTTCTTTAATAGTAGCTTTAAGAGCAGTTCTGATTAATGCGGATGATTCCTGCCAGCCGATGTAATCAAGCAGCATTGCTCCTGAAAGGATCAAAGAACCTGGATTTACCTTGTCCTGATCCGTATACTTTGGGGCTGTGCCGTGGGTTGCCTCAAAAACAGCGCACTTGTCACCGATATTCGCGCCTGGCGCCAGCCCAAGGCCGCCTGTTTGAGCTGCAAGCGCATCGGAAAGATAGTCTCCATTAAGATTTGGCGTGGCAATCACATCGTATTCTTCGGGCCGAAGAAGAATCTGCTGAAACAACATATCAGCGATTCTGTCTTTTATAACAATCTTTCCTTCAGGCCGGGTGCCGTTGTATGTGTCATAAAGTTCCTTTTCGGTTATAGTCTGATCTTTAAACTTTTCCCTGGCCACCTCATAACCCCATTTGCTGAATGCCCCCTCTGTAAACTTCATTATATTACCCTTATGCATAAGAGCAACACTTGGCAGTCTGTTTTCAATCGCATATGAAATGGCTTTTGACACCAGCCTCTTGGTCTTTCTTTCGCTTATCGGTTTTATGCCTATACCCGCATCGTCCGGCAGGATAATTCCCATCCTCGTTTTAAGAAAAGATATAACATCTTTGGCCTCATTACTTCCCGCTTCCCATTCAATACCGGCATAAACATCTTCCGTGTTTTCCCTGAAAATAACCATATCAACCTTTTCAGGATGTTTCATGGGGCTGGGGACATTATCTATATATTTCACAGGCCGGACACATGCATAAAGATCCAGTTCCTGACGTATTGTAACATTCAGACTTCTTATTCCTTTTCCCACAGGTGTGGTCAAAGGCCCTTTTATCGCGACCACATTTTCTTTTATTGTATCAAGCGTTTCAGGAGGAAGCCAGCTGCCTGTCTTCTGATACCCCTTTTCACCAGCATAAACCTCAAGCCAGGATATCTTTTTATCTCCTTTGTATGCCGCAAGCACAGCTCGATCCATCACCATTTTTGTCGCGCGCCATATGTCCCGGCCTATCCCGTCCCCTTCAATAAAGGGAATAATTGGATTGTTCGGCACTTGAAGTGTCCCGTCATTATTACATATTATCTTTGCTGAATTATCCATATCTTAATAATCACTCCTGTTAAT
>JAFCZU010000222.1 GCA_019314185.1 Deltaproteobacteria bacterium
ACACGTTTCGTAAAAAGTCGTCACTCCGATAAAGGTAGTATTTTGCAAAAGTCTCGAGGAAACACCATAACTAATATGAATTTAGATCCCCGCCTGCCCCTTATCCAGAATGCCGACCTTCGGGATAAGCTTGTTCTTGTTCGAGTAGATCATAATGTAGTCAAAAATGGTATAATCAGGGACCCATATCGGATTGACGCTACCCTGGGAACTCTGTACAACATTGTTGAAAGGGGTGGCAGACCCATACTTATGACTCATGTAGGCCGAACACGAGATAAGAAAACAGGTAAAATCAAAGTAGAAGACAGCACTTCCGTCCAGCCTGTTGTTGAATATCTGGAACGGAAACTGCACACAAAATTTTCGGTGCCTGAGCTTCCTGTTGATCCTGATGCCGGTATTAAACAGATCGACACCTCCATTAACTGGCATATACGTGATCTTCGAGCCCGTCGGATAGGAGGCATTTATCTTCCCAACACACGGTGGTTTGAAGGAGAAGAAGCCACAGGCGATATAAAAGAGCGTTTTGCCCTGCAACTCGCCGGCCTTGCCGATGTCTTTGTCAACGACGCTTTTGGGTCCTGGCAACCCCACGCTTCCACCTGTGACGTAACCAAATACCTGCCCAGTTTTGCCGGTTTTCTGATGCAAAGAGAAATATCTCATCTGAAAAGAGTTCTGGAACCTGAAAGACCTTTTGTAGCAGTTGTAGCCGGAGCAAAATACGACACCAAAATTGGACCGCTAAACGAAATTTACAAGAAGGTTGATCATTTGCTGCTTGGCGGAATTATCTATAATACCTTTTTATGCGCCAAATATAACATTCGGATAGCAGGCGTGAGTGAATCGGACATTAATGCAGCCAAAGTACTTGTTAAGCAGGACCAGCAGGACAAAAAGATCGTTGAACTGCCATTTCTGGTCGAGTCGGATACTATTGAGGGACGTGTTGAAGGAAAATTCAGGACACTAAGCATAATGGATTTTAAGCCTGGAAATAGATATGGATACTTCCTTGATGTTGCCCCTGAGTCTTTCGATGTTCCAAAAGTTGCCCAGGTTATCAATTCGGCAAAAACCATTCTTGTCAATGCAGTAATGGGCTTTACACCGCACTTTTTCGAGGGCTCGGAAAAACTCGACAGAACCATTGACAAGAATACGCAGGCACAAAAACTTTACGGCGGTGGAGATACCCTCCAGGAATTTAAAAACCTCAGTCCAGGCCTGTATCTGGCGGCCATGGACAACGCCCAGTACTTTTTTTTCACCGGAGGAGGCACAGTACTTAAAGCTATAGAAGAAGGCACCCCTTACGGTCTCGAACCGGTCAAAGCTCTTATGGAAAATGGAGGAAAACATCCAAAGGACATAAGTGCCTAAAGTATATTAAAGTGCCTATAGTGCCTAAAGTTAAGGAATGCGCCTCCGGCGCTGCTAATTTTAACTTTTACAAGTTAAATCACTTGAATCCATGCCTACTATGCGAGCCGGTAGTTAGGGCCAAAGCAGACTTTAAAACAGACAGAATACCTTAACTTTAGGCACTTTAGGCACTTTTTACTCATCTACACTATCATTTTAGCGCCTCAAAACCTGCAACAATATCTAATAGTTCTTCTGTAATAGAGCTGTGTCTTTCCTGATGAAATTGAAAATTCAGCTCGTCTAAACGCTCTTCAATATTTTTCTCAGCCGCCTGCATGGCTACAAGACGGCCGGCGTTTTCGCTGCATATCGATTCGGCAAAAGCTTGGAAAACCGATACAAACAGATGTTGCCGGATCAATGATGAAAACAGCCGGTTCCAATCCATAGTAAAAAACGGCAAACAGCGCGATGGCCATGGCCTGCTTTTCAGCTCTTGAAACCATTTATAATCAACCGGCAGCAATTGAAGTCTATGGGGTTTATAAGATGCGCCAACCGTCCTGTTGTAAAAGATAACAATCCGATCAACTTGCTGCTTAAAACGCCACGCCTCCATCTTCAGCACAATATCCTGCACCACCGGCGCAATAGCGGTTATTGAACCTGGCAGAGAAAGGCAGTCTTCAACAGATTGGCCGGCCTCTTCAAGGCAGGACATAGCTCGCACCCCAACAGCTATAACCATGCGGTTTTTCTGTTTTACCTTGAATGTATTTATTCCTTCAGCCGCATAATGAGCTATCACTTCATTAAACTGACCAACCATGCCCTGGTCAGAGCCAAAAACAATGACGCCAAGTTTTTCTTTTAAAACAGGTTTGGCTATCAGGATTCCACCGGATTTGTATTTTAGAACGGCCTGCAATCCGAATTCAACAGACCGATTATATTCACCAAGAGACTCAACCGCCTTCTCATACTGCTGAATGCTGACGGCTGCAAGAACCTTCATTGTTTTTACGACAGACAGCAAATCTTCAGCGCTCCTGGTTTTACGTTTAAGCAATTCAAGCATGATAAATTTCACTCAATCGATGGCAATCAGGCTAAAAGGCTATGAACATCGAACGTCCAACGTCGAATTTTGAATAAGGAATTCTGCCAATTTGTAAACTGGCGGAGCAAAGCGATTTCATTATTCGATGTTCAACCTTCGATGTTCGACGTTCAATATTCTCTTATCATAAATATATCATATATCTTTGTGTCTTAGAGCCTTTGTGGCTGAACTATTATGTTGTTTCTTCACGCTCGTTTTCAACAACTTTCCGGGCAACAGTCAAGATAGCCTCTTGATCCTCATTCTCTAATTGACTACCGGCTTCGATCTGTTCACAAAGATGAAATAGTTGGACTACAACCTCCTTGCGTATAAGCCGCTCAACCTGCTGAATCTGATCAAGAGAAACCTCATCAAAAGCACCTCCGTTTACCGCTACAAAAACAGCTATCTGCTCTGCAACCGGCATAGCTTGATATTGAGACTGTTTGAGAATTTCTCTAACCCGTCGCCCCCGCTCCAGTCTTTTACGTGTTTCATCGTCGAGACGCGTGCCAAAACGGGAAAATGCCTCAAGTTCTTCAAACTGCGAGTAAGAAAGGCGCAAATCACCAGCAACTGCACGATATGCGGCTAATTGTGTTTTGCCGCCCACCCTTGACACAGATTTTCCAACATCCACTGCCGGAAGCACGCCCTTTTGAAAAAGATCGGGTGAAAGATAGATCTGACCATCGGTGATTGAAATGATGTTTGTCGGAATATATGCGGATATGTTTTGCGCCTCTGTTTCAACAATAGGCATAGCGCTCAACGAGCCGCCTCCAAGCTCCTCTCGAAGATGGGTAGCACGTTCAAGAAGCCGTGAATGGACATAAAAAATGTCGCCTGGAAAAGCTTCCCTGCCGGGAGGTCTGCGCAACAAAAGTGAAAGCTCACGATAAGCCCTGGCATGACGCGTCAGGTCGTCATATATAATCAATACATCTCTTCCCTGTTCCATAAAAAACTCAGCCATTGTCGTGGCCGCATAAGGCGCAATAAACTGCATTCCCGGAGTGCTTTCCCCTTCGGCCACCACAATGATGGAGTAATCCATTGCATCGTGCTTTCGCAGCTCATTAATAAGTTTTGCCACGGATGAACTTCGCTGCCCAATTGCGCAATACACACACAGAACACCCTTTTCCTTTTGATTAATTATCGTATCAAGAGCGATAGCCGTCTTGCCTGTTTGCCGGTCGCCAAGAATGAGCTCTCGCTGCCCGCGGCCTATCGGAATTAAGGCATCAACGACCTTCAGACCTGTCTGTAACGGCACGAAAACAGGAGCCCTGTCCATAATCTCGGGAGCCTCGCGTTCAACAGGGCGCCGCTCTGACGTCTTTACAGGGCCATGATTGTCGAGAGGGCGCCCCATGGGGTCCACAAAGCGTCCTATCAGCGCATCGCCAACCGGAATATTCAAAACCTGTCCTGTGCGCTGCACCTCGGAACCTGCTTCTATCTCATCGCTTTCGCCAAAAAGAATAACTCCCACTTCTGAAATATCGATATTAAAAACCATGCCTGGAATATTGCCGGGAAATCGGAGCAGTTCCTCAGATTTAACCCCGGATAAACCTTCAACGCGGACAATCCCCTGGCCGACATAGGTCACTATCCCAACTTCCCGGCCTTTCAGCTCATATGTATGTTTTTCCAGAACTTGATCAAACAGCATGAATGTGTCATCAAGAAAGGATTTAGATATAGAATTATTCTCAGTCATTTTGTTTAGGTTATTTAGGCTGTAGACTAAAGGCTGTTAGTTATAAGCATGTAGGGTGCATTTTATGCACCATCACTGTGCATAAAATGCACCCTACATAACTTTAACTTTTTAAAACGAATTCAAACTTATGGATTTATTCTGAACCGCAGAATATCGAACAAGGAATTATGAATGTAGAAGTAAGGTATTCTATCATTTTTAATATTTAAAAAGATAGCTTGCCGGGGCATAGCCGTAGACGACGCCTGGAGCGCAGCGATTCCATACTTCATCATTCGAAATTCCTTGTTCAATATTCAAATAATGCTTTTTTGAATTAGCAACATCTCAACGAAAACAGCTAAATTTTCAAGGCGCTAAATTGTTACTAACAAATTATATTATAATCTTGGTTCCTTAGCAAGCTTTGTGGCTGAACTGTTACGTTTTTTTTATCCCTTTTGCCTCAATTGTTGCGCGCATACTTTTTTCAAATAACTCCATATAATCGGCTATATTCCAGGAAATTTTGCGGCCATGAAGTTTTAATTCAATGCCGCAGATAAGCTCCGGTAGAATCTCAAACCGCACGACAACAGGATCGGTTGTCAGATTTTGTAAAAACTGCACAATTTTTTTTGTTAGTTCCTCCGGTATTTCAAAGGAGCTGTTTACTCTGATTCCTTCCATAGAATGTTGAATGGCCTGCGCGAGCGCTTCTCGCTCATTACTGTTTATGCTCCGAATACGCTCGATAAATATGCTCGCAATACGGCTCTCAAGATCGGCATTCGACAGATCCTTTATTGCCCTGCTGACAATGGCGCAGGTGTGCATCACCGCATGTCTGCTAATATCCTGGAGAAAGGTCTCTTTCTCCTTTTGAATAGCCCCATACCATCCGGCCATATCTGCATCAACCCGGCTGCGAGCCTCCTTTATGAGTTCTGCTTTTCGGGCTTCAGCCTCCTTTTTGATCTGAAAAAGCATCTCTTCATGCCTGGTATCAAATTCCCTGTTTTTTTGAAGAAAAAGCTCGGCCTCCTGCGTGGCCTCCTCCTTTTTTTGACCTGCCTCTTCGAGACGAAGATCAATCTTCTCCTGTCGCTTGTCCATTGCCTTAATAATAGGACCGTAAAGAAACCGCTTGAGAAGATAAACAAGCGCCAGAAAATTTATTATCTGAGCAATTACTGTAAACCAATCGATTAGCACAAATTATCCCCCGGCTTTAGATACAACATAATTCCAGAACGGGTTTGCAAAAATCAGAATCATGGATACCACAAAACAGTAAATAGCCGTTGATTCCACCATTGCCATACCTACAAAAAGGGTGCGTGTAATTGTATTGGCCTCATCAGGCTGTTGTGCAATAGAGCTCAAAGCCTGTGCCAATGCCCGCCCCTCTCCAAGCGCAGGGCCGATTGAACCGATGCCGATGGCCAGCCCCGACGCAAGAATGGATATAGCCCCAATAATACCTACGTTATCCATATTCTACTTCTCCTTTCATAATAACTT
>JAFCZU010000662.1 GCA_019314185.1 Deltaproteobacteria bacterium
CCGATATAGAACGACGCATCCGCACGGTCTTATCTCATGGCAAATATATTATGGGACCTGAAGTTTCTGAACTGGAACAAAAACTGGCTGAATACTTGGATGTAAAACATGTTATCTCATCCTCCAGCGGTACCGATGCCCTCTTAATGTCACTAATGGCCTTCGACGTCGGACCTGGTGACGCGGTTTTTACCACTCCGTTTACATTCATAGCCACCTCGGAGGTAATCTCTCTTCTGGGAGCAACTCCAGTATTTGTAGATATTGATCCGCAAACATTCAATATTGATCCATAGAAAACGATCCGAGAATTTATCCCTTACCCGGTTTTTCCGGCGAACAAAGTGTACCAGCCAATTTACAACTATCTCCGAAAGGGATTATCCCTGTGGATATCTTTGGCCTTCCAGCTAATTACGAGCAGATCAATGCTATTGCAAAAAAGCACAAATTATTTGTGATAGAAGACGCAGCCCAAAGCTTTGGGGCAACTTATCACGGCAGGAAAGTCGGGACGCTGACTGATGTGGCAGCGATCAGTTTTTTTCCGGCCAAGCCTCTCGGTTGCTATGGTGACGGAGGTGCTCTTCTCACTGATGACGATGCTCTGGCGGCTACAATCAGATCACTCAGGTTACATGGCAAAGGAAAAGAGAAATATGATAATATTCGTATTGGAATCAATGGAAGACTTGATACACTGCAGGCAGCCATTCTTTTGGAAAAACTAAAACTTTTTCCACAGGAGGTAAAAGAACGCAACCGCGTTGCTGACCGATATTCGCAAGGACTGAAAGGCCTTTTAGAAATTCCTTTTGTACCTGAGAGCGTGACAAGTGTTTGGGCGCAGTACTCGGTTTTGTCCGGCCAAAGGGAAAAACTTCAGACCGCGCTCAAAGAAAGCGGTATCCCGACAGCCGTATATTATCCCAAGTCACTGCATCTGCAGGGTGCCTTCTCGATCCTCGGCTATAAAGAAGGAAATTTCCAGGTTTCAGAGAAAGTTTCTCAGACGATCTTCAGTCTTCCTATGCATCCCTACTTAAAAGATGGCCAGATCGACCGAATTGTCCAGGTCATCAAACAAGCTTTGGATGAGCGAATCTGAATGCGGCAAGTAACCCAACTCCAACATTCAGCAACGAGCAACCAGTTAACATGCTAAAGATAATAACCATTATAGGAGCACGTCCTCAATTCATTAAGGCTGCCACAGTTTCCCGCGCCATCGCTAGACACAACAGGTTAGCCAGCGCGACTGACTCAATAACCGAAGTTTTTGTCCACACAGGACAGCATTACGACGACAACATGTCCAGGGTATTCTTCGATGAGCTTGACATCCCCAAGCCTCATTACAACTTAGGAATCGGTTCCGGACCGCACGGCAAACAAACCGGCGCGATGCTTTCTGCAATCGAGGAGGTGCTGATCCGAGAAAAACCGGATATAGTTCTGACTTACGGCGACACCAATTCAACCATTGCAGGAGTTCTTGCCGCGACCAAGCTTCATATTACCTCCGCCCATGTAGAAGCAGGTCTGCGCAGTTACAACCGCAAGATGCCTGAAGAGATCAATCGCATCGTCGCTGATGAGCTTTCAAATTTTCTTTTTTGTCCCACAGATACCGCTGTGGCAAACCTGCGCAATGAAGGAATTGACTCCGATCAGCATGAAACACCAGGGCAATTGCATCAAAATTTTAGACCTTTAAAAATCAAATAGTTACGTAATGCAGCAAGCAGCTTATCAGTGCTTATTTTTGAAACGGTATTTGTAACCTATTGATTTATTCAATTGTCCTGCATGAAACACAGCAACGAATTGATTTGGATACCCAGATAGTTTACAATGTGGGGGACGTCATGTACGACTCCATATTTTTTAACAAAAGTCTCGCAGAGAAGAAGTCAAACGTACTTGATCGACTCGACCTTCATGACCAATCCGAAGAGGTATGCAAGTATTGCCTTGCAACTATACACCGCGCTGAAAATACCGATCTTTCCCAGAACCTCGAAGGAATTCTGAAAGCGTTAAATCAGATCGCCAAGACAGGGATGAGTGTAGTTCTTCCCTTGCATCCTCGTACACGTGCAAAGATTAAAGAATTTGAATTGGGAGCAAAACTTAAGTTTTCAACTAATGCCACCCAAAGCCCAAGCAACCCAACGAATAAGGATAGATTGTGTGAGCG
>JAFCZU010000663.1 GCA_019314185.1 Deltaproteobacteria bacterium
ACCGTAGTAAAGAGCATAGAGTACCCCATGCTCGACGGTGAGATGGAGCAGGTACAGGCAATCCTTGAAAGATTAAGGGCCCTGGAGGACCTGGATGTTGTGCATCTCTGCGACCTGAAAGGCGTTATCCGTTACAGCGGGGACTCAAGCAATATAGGGAGGGTTACCGCCTCGGAGATTACACTAAGTGCACTGCATACCGGCAAGCTGGTCAAGGGAATGGAAATACGCAGAATAAAAGTGCCAAAGGGCGAAAAGGTCCTACGTTACGCAATACCGATACCTAATGAAACAGAATGTTTTAAGTGCCACGGAAGCGATGATACGTTACTCGGTATCCTGACGGTCGGGTATCTGTGGGATCCGATTGAAGAAATGGTAATATTTCACAGAAACAGAGATGTCCTCTTTTTCTTCATAGCCGTGCTTGCCGTAGGCTTTTTCCTGACCAAATGGTTGACCACCTCAGTGACCAAGCCTATCTCGCTTCTCACCAATTGGGCGGATGAGATCAGCCGGGGCAACCTGGATGCCAATTTTGACCTTAGAAAGAAAGTACACTGTTGGGAGGCTGAAGCATGTACTAAGACAGGGTGCCCCGCCTACGGCAGAGAACATGTGAGGTGCTGGTATGTGGACGGTACCTTGTGTACAGGCGAACCCATGGGAAAATTTCCTGAAAAATTAGATGAATGCCGTGAATGTGCGGTTTACAAGCAGTACGCAGGAGATGAAATCGCCCAGCTTGCTGACGCCTTCAGTTATATGGCCGGACAGCAAAAAAAGTATCGAGACGAGTTAGAGCAAATGTACGAAAACAATCTCCAGTCTGAAAGGCTGGCCAGTATCGGCAGAGGAGTGGCCCATATATCCCATGAAATCAAAAATCCATTAGTGGTCATAGGCGGTTTTACAAGACAGGTATCTCGAGATCTAGAGATAGACAGCAAGGCTCAAAAAAAGCTAGAGATAGTTATCAATGAGATTCAGAGGCTCGAAGATCTTTTAGTAGAGATTTCGGACCTTACCAGACTTACCGGTCCCCAAAAAAGCCTTGGAGACATCAACGATATTGTGGAAGAAGTCTACGCTCTGATGGCCCCCGCGTTCAAAAAACATCACATAGAAGTTAATGCCTGCCGGCAATCCAAACTTCCTTTGCTCTATTTCGATCCCAAACAGATCAAACAGGTCCTAATAAATGTAGTGAAAAATGCTATAGAGGCCATGCCTGATGGCGGGAAGATGGTTTGTGAAACCAAATTGTACGATAATATGTTACAGCTTTGGATCATGGATACAGGAAAAGGGATTCAACCTGACAAGCTACCGGATATATTTGATTCGTTTGTTACGACTAAACCGAAAGGCACGGGTTTAGGGCTCGCCATTTCCCTTAAAATTATCCGGGACCATGGAGGCACAATGGAATTTGAAAGCGAGTCTGGAAAAGGGACCTCCTGCATTATCAGTCTGCCACTCAATGCAGAAGAAAATAATGAGACTGAAAGCTGAAACATAAACCTAAATTGAGCGATTTTTGACTCGATCTGCACCAACCTCTTGCGCATCAAGGGCTTGCGAAAATCCTCGACATATCCACGGGTATGCCTGCGGTTTTCGCAAACCTTGCTACATCAAGATCAAAAATCGCTCAACTTAGGTTAAAAAAAGCTTGCAAAGATATTTTAATTTCAACTATTATAAAAACTGAGAGCTTTGCACAACGTGACATTTTTTCGTCAGGCAAGAAAGGCAAAAATTTTCATAATGGCAGTTGTGCAAAGCTCTCAATCTGGGATGGTAGAGCGTCTGGTGGAAGAAACTGCGCCCGATTAAACAGCTAACCTGTGGGTAACAGCTATTTTCTCCGGCATATCTTCCTTTCGAGGCCGTGGTTTTTGTCCTACAGCAAGAGCCCCTGCCATCCCTTTTTTAATCTTTGTCCCCTCACATCTTAGTAAGTCTTTTTGATACATCCAACAATTGCTTTGCTGTTCCCACCGCCTGATTGGTATTGGTTTGAATTTCGTCAAAAGCGGTTTTAATATTTTCAACCCCTGCCAATGCCTTTTGAAATGCGTCTACCTGCTTTTGAGCGGTCACTTGTACGATTTTTGAAACTTCTTCAAGCTCTGTGCTGGCAACAGCTACCTTCTTTTCGGCTGCGGTAGTAATCAGAAATGCCGTTGCAACAATGACTAAAACAGCAAAAAAGAGAAGGACAAGGATACGCATGCCGGCCTTTGTTCCCGCGGAATGTGCCTTGTCGATAGTTGAAAGGTTTCGTTCACTTAGTTCTTCTATCAATTGGGTTGATGCCTTGAGAACCAGGGCCCCTTTTTCTTTCATAACCTTTTCGACTTTCCTGGTATCTGTGCCGTTTACCAGGGCTGCCCTAAGCTTATCCCATGAGGCCATAAATTCTTTTCGAGCTTGATCAAACAGTACGAGGGGATCTTCTTTGTTAGATTTTTCTGACCGGATGAAATCTTCTAATGACTGCTGATAAGATAGTATATCTTTTGCTATTTTGGAAAATGTTACCTCGTATTCAGCAAGGAGTGCGGCCCTTTCTTGGG
>JAFCZU010000223.1 GCA_019314185.1 Deltaproteobacteria bacterium
TGTGTCTATTTTGCCATAGCTGTTGATGTTAGAAGCAAATATGTCTTTGATTTTTCTTAATACTCGTACTTGCTCGTCATTATAAACAGATGATGCAATATAGCTTTCATAACCTTTTCTTATCCTTTCTAATGGCGTTGGCACTGACTTAATCCCTAATACATGAAGAAAAAAGTCCCATGCCGTACCGCCTGGATAAGCATAGATTTTTTGCAGTTGGCCTTCATCCATATAAATTTGTGGTTTCCTGATAAAATCAATAACATTATCTATATCTTTTGGTGACGGTTCATAATTTTCTTTTTCTGTTAATTTTTTCTTGATAGCTATGATATCCGGGTTATCAGTACCCTTAACCTGTTCCTCGAATATTTTTTTTGCCTCCTCAACAGGAATATTGTCTATAATTTCAACTGCACCCTCATGAATACAAACTCGCTGGATTAAGTTAGCAGGGTCAGGATTATCGACTATAAACCAGTCACCCTTTACTCCTGTTTCTCCGCCGCCGCCACCCTCTTTGATAATTTTCTTATTTTCTTTTGGCGTTCCTTTTCCGTTATCTTCCATACGCTTGCAAAGGCCAACAAAATCAAATACCTGAAAGCTAAATTTTCCAGTCTTTGGATCAAGGCGTGTGCCCCGACCAAGCATCTGAATATATTTGCCAACAGATTTAGTCAAAGCAGAAAAAGCAATATAACGGACACAGGGGATATCAACCCCGGTACTCATAATATCAACGGACAGAGCAATATAAGGTTTTTGATAAGGTTTTTTAAACCAGCCTTTAAGAGCGCGATTCAACTCCTGATTTTCTGAAATAATTGATTCTGCATAACGGGGATTGCTGCTTCCATTATCATTGAATACTTCATTAAGCGCTTTGGCTAACATCAAGCAATGAGGCTGACTTACACCAAAAAGAATAATTTTTTCTCCGTATTCTGTACGTTTGCAGATTTCCTCGGCAATACGTTTAGCAGTGTTTTCGGTAAGATATTTTCGGTTTAACTGTTCCAGCTTAAGTTTTTTGGTAGTATCCAGTTCGATTTTTTCCCGTTCGTCCGGATCAAGCACATGATCAAATTCAATACCTTCTTTCTCTGCCATTTTGGTAAGATGCGTTTTGATCTCTTCAACCTTGTATGGAGCAAGAAATCCCTCATCAATTCCGCGATCTATATTATAATGATATGTTGGTTCGCCTCTCCCACAACCAAAAAGTCTGTATGTGTCCAGAATTGCAAGATCATCGTCAGGCACTTTTGTTTGATCTTTGGCAACGGCAATACGGGGAGTGGCAGTCAACCCAATATGTGGGCAAAGAAAATGGCTAAAAATGATTTTGCGGTTCAAGTTGATTGACCTGTGGCATTCGTCCACAATCAGGAGATCATAAAAATTTCCTGGTATTCCCTGATGAATTATTTCCAAAGTATCAATAACGACAATATGAATATCCTTGTTTTTATGGGTTTTGTAATTTGAAGTGGTAATCCATGTCGCATTATATGTTGGACTGATGAGACTGAAACCGTCATCACGGGCCTGTTCCGCAAGCAGACGGCGGTCAACTACAAACAGAATTCTTCGGGCAAGTCCATGTTCCAGCAAGGCTTTACAAAGTGCAACAGCCACACGAGTTTTGCCTAACCCGGTTGCCATGTGAACAAGCATTTTCTGCTGACCGTTCTTTATTGCCGCCAACAATGCTTTTATGCAATCAGTCTGATAGTATCTTTCTTTGCCTATGCCTGGGTCAAAACCGCCGGCAATGGTTGTATCAATAACAATATCTCGCTCCTGTTTGCGTTTTTTCTCCTGTTCAATCTTGATTTTTACTTCTTCCACAGAAAGAAACGAATTGACCGGCCTGAATTCACCGGCATCCAGTCCGTGCCATGCCATATCGTAAAACAGATTGCGTTCTTTGGAACAGGCATAGAGAAAACGGGGCCTGAGAATTTGAGAGTAAAGCAAGCGGAGTTGAGGAAGGGCTTTTTTAGGGTCTTTGAGTTTGTTTTCAATGACAATCAAAGGGGTGCAGTGCATGTCCTGAAGCACAATATCCGGTTTGATTGATTTGCGGCCTTGAAACCGTTCCTGTTGTTCGGGAGTCAGGGAATATTGCGGTTGATAAAGCAAGGTATCCCCAACTTTCCAACCGTGATTTTCGGTTAGTTCCTTAATAACTCGCAGGTCAGTTGCGGTGGCTTCGTTTTCATTGATTGCGTTGTGGATCATAGGCTAACTGCTCCATACGATATCAGACCACTGAGAAAATGCTGAGTTGCATTCATTGATCAAATTTTGCAAACCATTTAGCGTATTCCTCTTTTTTTTGATTGTTGCGAGTAACAGCTTTTGTTCACTTAATAACGGATAAGGTACAAGAATACTTTTAACATCCTGCTGATTTACGCTTACTTGATTGATAGCTCTCTTACTTTTTGTCTTCAATTGGCTTAATACAATCGTTGAAGACATGAGATAAAATATGAATTCAGGAATTACTTTTTCTAAATCCATTTTTATTCGCATCATGTTAGATTCAAACACCGCTGAACAAGACAAGCGATCAACAAATGCGACTTTTCCGACATGCTCCAAGCTGTTTACACGGTTTAATAAAATGTCATTCTTATTAATTTTGTATTTCTCTATTTCGTTATTTGTAAGTTGAACAGATAACATTTTTTTTGAATCATCAATTATATCACCATTTGTAAAATCATTGATTCTCACAATTAATGTTCCTGATCCGTAATTATCACCACTCTTATAAATTCCGTTTTGAATATCTATAATATGCTTTCCAAGACGGATTTTATCATACCCATCAAATAATGATGATGGTAGCCGCCAATTTTCAATTATCTCTTTTGCGGCTTTTAACAAAAGCTGGTTTCTTTGCAAATCGTTTATCCATTTTTTTTGGATTTCCACAGGCGGCAACGGTATCTCCCAATCTTCAAGATGCTCATATTTAAAATTCATCCGCACTCCGCCATGAGCCTTGTCGATGACATATTCAAGAAACTGCGGCGATTTAAAAAGAGCCATCAAATATTCAGGAAGCAATTCTGTTTCATCCGTGCCAAAGACAGAATATGCCCCGCTGATAATTTGATTATCATAATCAAATTTATTCAGCCCTATAGAGCCTACATTGACACGATATGGGTTATAACAGAATTCTTTTGGCTTAACCTGAAAGTATGCCTGTTTAATTTCCCTGCCATATTTTGTTTCATTTAGGAATATGCCATCTGTATTGGAGACTCCCAATACCCGAAAGCATGTTTCAGGAAAATTCTGGGGTTTAATTTTAGCAGTATTTTTTATGAGATATTCTCCAAGTCTTACCCGTGGATATTTCGCGCCGCTTTCAATAATTTTTTGCAGTTCTGCAAGATGATTATTTTGTTTCAGTTCTTCTTCTGAAAAACGGCCAAGGTACTGGCGGACAATATCAAACTCCAGGCCATTTTGGATATCAAAATATGCGAGTATGTCGTGGGCGTTGTCAGGAGAACACGCCTGAAGTCGGTCAAATTTTTCATCAAGACTTAACAGGTCGCTATGGTTTTTATCGCCGGTAAAAAAGGAATTCCACTCGTCTATCTGCTGTTTAGATAAGTTACTTCTATAATTGCCTAAATTGAACGAATAGAGATGTGCCTTCTCAACACGCTTAGCAATTTCATTAAGGGTTTTTGATCTCCAGATTTCCTTAAGCTGGGCAAGTTTGCTGTCGAATTCCAGTTGGTCAATTTTGCCGTCTTTAAGCTGTTTTTTAATTTTCTTTTCCAGCTTGTGTTTTTCTCTGGCTGCCTTAGCGGAAAATTCTTTATGCGTATCCTGCTCAATGCGTTTTTTTATGCGTGGATCAAGAACCCGAATCCATTCCGCTGAAATGCTGAATGAATGTTTTGTTTCCGGCGGCATTTCCCCTTTTCTGATATACGAATCATAGAATTTTAAAGCATCAACAAGCTGACAGCCTTTTTGAAGCTGGCGGTTGGTTCCCATGGTATAGCCGTCATTTGTCACCTTGTAGAACCATACATTATCTGTCCTGCCGCCTTTTTCAAAAACCAGAATGGATGTTTTAGGGCCTGCACCGCTTTTACTGACAAAAACGCCCTGCGGCAAGCTGATAACTGTTTTAAGGCGTGCATCATCAAGAAGCATTTTGCGAAGTGCCCGCGCGCTGGTCTGATCCCAAGTCAAAAATCCTTCTGAAACCACAACAGCGCAAATTCCACCAGTGGCGAGACTGTCCAGCATGAGCTTTACAAAAAGAAGTGTTGTTTCCGCCTCACGAGGATATTCTTCCCAGATATTGGAATAGGCTTCCTGATCCCTTTCAGCGCCAAATGGCGGATTGGCAAGGATAATGGTTTTGTTGTTGCCATGTTCGGCGGCATTAAACAGCGCAAGGGAATCACCCTGAATAATGGTTGATGGGTTCAATCCCCTGATATAGAGGTTGATAGCGGCCATCTTTCGTATTACGCCAAGATATTCCGTGCCGGAGATCCCACTTCTGTAAAAAGAAATGGCCTGTTCCTCTGAAGGCATGGGGGCATCTTTACCGGTAAAATATTTTTCAAAATATGCTGATATTTCAGGGTGGGCTTTAGGGCCGGGCCATAGACCGTCACGTCTTATTGCTTCGGTAACATAACCCCATGAATCGAAAAGGAAGCCTGCTGTTCCGCAGGCAGGATCATAAATTGAATCAGAAAAAGAGGGTGCCGCTATGCCAACCATAAACTGTCTGATATGATCGGGCGTTCGGTGCAAACCAAGGTCTTTAGTACCGCCGGTTTCAGACAGGGCAGACTCGATAGCATCTCCAAGCAAATCAGTTTTTAATAGTCGTTCTTCGTTTATCTCACTGACAAGGCTAATGATCTCCTGAAGATTGCCGCTTTTGACGTTATTGGTAAAATTGGAATTTTTAAAAACTTCCTCTATTAAAACAAGCTGGTCGAGAACTTTCTGAGAAAGATTGTTTTTTTTATAAACTTTCCGGGCATGAGACAAGATGCCGGCGTAGAAAGGGAAAAACTTTTCATTTATGGTTGGCAATAGCTGTTCATTGGCAACAGTATATAAACAGGAAAACAGAAGATCATCGTTAGGTTCCCTGAATAAGTCTCGCAACTGCCTAAATTCTTGATCTTGCTTTAGTTTTACTTCAAATATCCGAAGCAGGAGCAATTCTATGATATATTCGACTCGCTGAACAGGAGTGCCGGCCGGACGAAGTTTGTTATGAAGTTTTTTTAAAGTATTATTTGTGTCGCTGTCTGCGTAATGGACCGTTGATCTTGCCATTTAAGATTGTACCTTTTCCGTGTAATGTGCAGCAAAAACCGTAAATATTGCCCGACTATACCAATCTTTTTTAGCACTCTTTAAATTATCATAAGATAGCTTTTGAGTCATGCTATATTTGGGATTATTTAACAATGTTAATGATCTGGTAATTGGTGTGCTGGAAAATTAGGGCTTAACCTGTTTTTGATGGCTTCGTAAAAAATCAAATAACTCATTATCCATATCATTTCTGATTCCAAAGCGAGTGAGCGCAAAATCGTATTTTACCGGATCATCAGGGACTATTTTTTTAAAACCGGATGTTATTTCAAGAGCAGTCGCCATGTTTGCCTGTTTTCGTTTT
>JAFCZU010000224.1 GCA_019314185.1 Deltaproteobacteria bacterium
GGTTTTATAGAAGGATTGGCAGACCGGGGTAATAATATGCGTAAGCGTTTTCTGGACTATAGCCATAAAATCAAGCAGTTATTTAAAACTTTTTCGAAACTTGAAGTTCTTTGCCCTGAGGTTAATCTCATCAAGGTTCTTGAATCTCCCAAGGAATTTATATTTCTGCTTTCCACCCAAAATGAGGGAATGGTAAAACCCCTGTTCATACATGCCTTGGATTTTCTGTATTTTTGGATGTACCAGCCCCGTGCCAGAAGTATGCTCAACTACTTGATGTGTATAATGTCTGAGGAGGAAAGGCAGATTTTTGTGCGGTCGCAAAGTATTCTTTTGCAACAGCGAGAGATCAGTCAATTCTTTCTCGACGGACTTGTGGGCAAAAATTTTTCAAATGCCCTTGCCTTTTATCTTGATCGTTCAGAAGAATATCTTGAAGCTTTGAACAAAATGGCTGCGAAGTTAGAACCGTCATAAAAGTACTTCTTTGCAGCCAGGATTTAATTCGCAGCTACAAGGATAGAAACGCATAAATCATGGGTGCTCCGCTGTATAGCCTTCTGGAAAAGAGTTCATATGCCATTAGATCTAAGGGAGCTTCAATTATATGTTCCAGCTAAAAATCATTTTTTCCAGAGAATTTAATTTTTTTAAGCGTCGAAAGAACAAAGAACAGGAAAATATTTATCCTCTGGAGAAGAAGACCTCGATCAAAAATATAATTGAATCTTTAGTTGATATTTCTAAGTGAGAAATATTCTTTTAAAATACTTCATTGTCGCTGGAATGACAGGCAAACAAAAATTCGACTTTACGGGATTATCATATGTGTAAAAACAATGCGAAACAGGCGCGGAATTTGAATCCGGAGTATAGATAATGTCGATTCAGTTATATTTCAGCAATCGTTTGGACAAACTGTCAGAGCAGTTTGCTTCAATGGTTGATCTTGAAAACAGGCGGAAAGAAAACATATTTAAAGCCCCGCTCGTAATTGTTCCTAATGGTAATCTTATCAAATGGTTGCAGCTTGTTCTGGCGCGGGAGCGGTCTGTTTGCATGAATATGGATTTTCAGTTCTTAGAGACCGGTCTTTGGTTTTTGCTGACAAACCTGGATACTGAAAAATTAAATCCAAAACCTCTTGATAATAACTGTTTGCAGATGCTGCTGCTTTATACTTTGCAAAACCTCGATGAAAATAGAATTGAATTTGAACCGATAAATCATTACCTTCTCAATCCTGACGGCACTGAAAGGCCGGATTATGTCGCCAGACTCTGGCAGCTTTCAGGAAAATTTGCCCATTTGTTTCAAGAATATGAATTTCATCGCTATGATATGATTCAGAAATGGCGTGAAGACAAAACCATTCCAAAAGGCATGGAGCTGTGCCAGCAAAGGCTGTATTTGCTGGCAAATGAATTACGGGACAAATTTTTTCATAATTTCGGAGCTTTCTATTTTTCAATAATGGAATACGCGGACAGGCTTTTTAGCGGGGAAAACAAAAAAAAGAAAATTGTTGTTAATGGAAATAATTCTGCGCATTTTTTCGGCCTGTCCCAGATTTCACCTTTTCATTTGCAGCTTATCGGACGATTGAAAGATTATTATGAAATCTTCATATACGCGTTTAATCCATCTCGTGAATTCTGGGAAGATATTAAAACTCCCCAGGAAAAAAGATGGATTTTAAGAAAAAATCTAACAAAATTAACTATAAAACCTGAAGAAAAAGATCAGGGAGAACTTTTTGTTCAAGATGATAATGAGCTTTTATCCTTATGGGGAAAACCAGGGCGGGAAAGTATCCGTCTTTTGTGTGAGCTGACAGATTATGATTTTCATGCCTGCTTTGCGAAAGAAAAAGCTCCGGTAGCAGTACTGCAGAAAATGCAAAGCGATATCCTGACCCTTCCATCCGAAAAAGCAGTGCCAAAATATCTTAATCAGGACCATTTTAACCAAGACAGGTCATTGCAAATTATTGCCTGCCCCGGCATATATAGAGAAGTTGAAACAGTCTATAACAGCATTTTATACAATCTTAATCAGGACAACTTTCTTCAGCTAACTGACATTGCTATTCTTGTGCCGGACATGTCAAAATACAAACCTGTTTTTGACTCTATTTTCAATTGCAGGCCGGAAGTTATTTCTTACAATCTTATAGATTCTCACTTTGAGATCGAAAGCATATACGGGCAGGCTGTATTGGGAATTCTGGAGCTTGCCATGGGGCGTTTTTCACGAAAAGAGGTTTTTGATCTTATTTTGAATCCCTGCTTTATGCATAAATGGAAGACAGGACAGGATGAAGTAGAAGCATGGGTTGATTGGGCTGAATCGTTAAATATATTTCATACGTTCGACAAACAATCAAAACAGGAAAAGGGATACCTCGGAAGTGGTTATTATACATGGAAACAGGGGCTTCAAAGACTGCGTCTGTCAAGAATCCTTTCTGCTCCTGATGAATCGGCTGAAGGCATTGCTCAGCATTTTAAGGGGGTTGTTCCATATTATGATTTAAAGGTCGGTGATGCCGCGCTCATGGAAAAGTTTTGCCTGATCATGGAAAAACTGAATATTGCAGCAACCGGTTTAAAGAAGATGCAATCATCAGGAAAAAAATGGAAGCAGAGTTTTCTGAAGATTTGTGATGATCTTCTGGAAATACCTCCGGATTTAAAGGGGGAAACAACTGTTCAACATGCTTTGATTAATGCCTTTGACAATTTGAAATTTTATGATGCTCTTTATGAAGATAAAAATAAGTCAAAGCTTGATGTTGAGCTGATAAAAGAGTTTGTTAAATCAAGCCTGACCTCGATATCAGGCGGTTATGGTAATTATTTAACAGGTGGTGTCACTATTTCCTCATTGCAACCGATGCGGCCCATACCTTTTAAAATTGTTTATTTGCTTGGTATGGAGGAAGGTTCTTTTCCAGGGAAGGCGGATAAATCGTCATTAGATTTAAGGCTGCTGAAAAGAAGGATCGGAGATATCAGCCTGCCTGAACGAAACTGTTATATCTTCCTTGAAATGCTGCTGTCAACACGCGACAAACTTTATATCAGCTACCTTGCAAAAGATCTGCAAAAGGACCGCTCTCTTCAGCCATGTTCGTTAGTGAATCAATTGCGAAGATATGTTGAGCAGGCAATTTTCCCAAAAGAAACCTTGTTTCAGGTCGTTGATATTCCTTTGAAAGGGAGCAGTAGTAAATATCTTGATAAAGATGCTGTAAATGATTTTTCTGATGTTTTGGTGAATTATTCTTTTGCGGACAGAATCATGTATTTTCGTGAACAACATTTATGGGCGCAGCTAAATGAAACAGCTTCGCAAAAAGAAATTAAAAAGGCGGAAAAGTTTTTTCCTGATTTTACAAAAGAGCTTAAAGTTGACAATGAGGCAATGCAGATAAAAGAGAAAATCACCTTAAATCAGTTGAAAAAGTTTCTGGAAGATCCTGTTTTGCAGAGCATAAAACATAATTTGGACATTTATGATGAAAGGGAAAGTATTGAGGAGATTGTTCTCAGCGAAGATGAGCCTTTTTATTCCGAATTTCCAATAGATTATAATTTGAAAATTAAGTCGTTAACTCTGTGGCTGGATTCAATATTTTCTTTTGAACATCTGAAAGACGGAAAAAAGGAGCCAGAAGATCTTTTTGAAAATGTTTATGCTAATTTCCAGCGCCAGAGCAAAACACCTGAAGGAATATTTGCGCTGATAGACAAAAGCGAGCTTGAAAAAGACGTATCCATAAGATGCGCAACCCTGTCACCGGTTCTTGAGCAAATGCAGTCAGCAAAGGAGCTCTATAGGGCTGTTATTATCGGAGACCAGACTGATGATTATATTCCTTTTGCGGGGAGGCCTTGTGTTAAGTATTTTAGACCTTTGACTTTACCTGTTAACAACGCAAACACAACAGGTGAAATTGTTGCCGGCACAGTTAAGCTTCATGGCCAAATTCCGTGGGTATGGAAAGACAAGGATGATAGCTGGCATGTTTTGATATTGACAGGCGCGGAAAACAGGCCGAAAAAAGATCCGGATAAATATGTTTTACACCCGCTTTTATTTTATATGTTGTGTCTCGCAGGTGATGAAAGCTCTGAGTGGATAGGCAGTAGCATAACCTTTCACATTCTGTATAAAGAAAATGTCAAAACCTGGTTATATAAAATCAGCAAAAAGAGTTCTTTAAATTATCTGGAGCAATTATTAACCGATTATATTGGTCTAAAAGAGTTGCAATGGCTGCCTTTTAAAGCCGCAACTTCAGGAAATATCAAGCCTCATAAAATTGCAGAAGATAAAATTACTGAAGACAATAAGACAAATTTTCAGATTCAGCTTGCAGATGCTCTTTTAGAGGATGACGCTGCTCTAATCAAACTTGTCAAACCGGAAATCCCATCAAACGCTTTTGAGAGGGCGAGGCAGCGTTTTAAGGTTTTTTTCACTTGTTCTTAACCATTCAGCTACTAAGACACAAATAAAGAATGTGGTTGTTTCCCAGCAGCCATTTCCATACTGGCTTGGCCCTGATTGTAATACCTTCTGCCTGAAAGTCTTTTTCCTGATTGTATGTCAGTATTAAATTTTTCCCTGATTTTAAAATATTTCGCGGTTGCAACAATTGCATTCAGCTCTCTTTTTATGGTTTCTTCATGGCTGATATTCATGCAAACCTGTACTGCCGGAGCCTGCTACGAATGTAATGTCATCAAGCTGGTAGGGAAGGAACAGTATGATTCACCTCTTTCCAGGTCTCGCAGGGCTACGCGATATGTTTTGCCAGAGGAGTAGTTCATTACAGTATAGTCGGTTCATAATTTACCCGGATTAAGGGACTTCAAACGCATCTTCTGCTTTTTTGCCCTTTCAACCCTTTCGGAAACAGCTTGTTCAACAAGCTCAGCATCGGTAAGGCTTTCAATTGGGACTTTCTCCGGCGGAGGAGCAGCAAGGCCAAGCGCCAATTTTTCTTCAAGTATAAGAAAAAAGCAGCGCTTGAGTGTTCACAGGCTGTTGTGCAGGCGCTGCATTGAAAGTCCAATTTCTGATTTTTTGCAGGATCCAGGCGAATCGTAATAACTGCTTCTTCTGGATTGAGCTGAAAGATATTTCCTCTCAAAACAACCTGTTTGCTGAGGTCAATTTTGTCTGATGAGTTTTTCACTTTTTGCTCCAAGTAGCTTACATGCCTGTCTGTAAGTTAGATGTGAGAGCTTGTCTTTCAGATTTATCATTGTGGTTATTCCCTAAAATATTCATGGCAAAATTATGATAGCGTCGTAAAAAGTTGCGAGAGCTGACCGGTCTTGCGCATGAGCGCGAATTGAGCAGAGTCATGAAAAATGCGTGAATGGGGAAAAAGCAAAGATTAAACCAGACAAGGTAGCTGTACTTTCTGCACAATGCCTCCCCTTTGTTTTATAAAAGCAATATGCAATAATTTAAAATTAATAGTTGCAAAGTATTGTTTTATGGTGCATATTATTGCTAGTAAAACCATAAAAATGGAGTGTAATTATGCCAATAGCTGTTAAAGTATCAGATGATCTTGTAATAAAAGCCAAAATTAAATCAAAAATATTTAAACGATCTATTGCCGGTCAAATTGAATATTGGGCAAGCATCGGTCAAATAATTGAAGAAAATCCAG
>JAFCZU010000664.1 GCA_019314185.1 Deltaproteobacteria bacterium
GTGCGTCGCACAATACAACGGCAATTACAAGATCAAGAGCTTTACCTGTTGGGACCAGTTTCTCTGTATGGCATTTGCCCAACTCACTTACCGAGAAAGCCTGAGGGATATCCAAGCATGCCTCAGAGGAACGAGACACAAGCTCTACCATATGGGCATCCGGGGGAGCGTCTCCCGCAATACCCTGGCCAATGCCAACAAGGTCAGAGACTGGCGCATCTACTCCGACTTCGCCCAAGTGCTCATCAGGAAGGCCAGAAGACTGTACTCCAACGAAAGCTTCGGTTTGGAACTGGATCAGACAGTCTACGCCCTGGATTCCACTACAATCGATCTGTGTCTTTCCCTGTTTCCGTGGGCAATATTCCGCAAGAGAAAGGGAGCGGTCAAGATGCATACTCTCCTGGATCTGCGGGGCAGCATTCCCACCGTGGTTATCATTACTCACGGACGCATTCACGATGTCAATATTCTCGATCAGCTCATAATCGAAGCCGGTGCCATGTATATCATGGATCGCGGCTATCTCGACTTTGCTCGTCTGTATGCTATTCATCAAACTTCGGGTTTCTTCGTGATACGGGCCAAGCGCAATTTCAACTTCAGGAGACTGTACTCTCACACCATCGACAAATCAACAGGGATTCAATGCGACCAAACCATTGTGCCCCAAAACTTCTATGCTCAAAAGAACTATCCGGAAAAACTACGGAGAATCCGGTATCTCGATGTGAATACCAACAAAAGACTGGTCTTTCTCACCAACAATTTCACGCTTCCGGCAAAAACTATCGCAGAGCTCTATCGGTGTCGGTGGCAAGTAGAACTCTTTTTCAAATGGATCAAACAACATCTGAGAATCAAAGCCTTTTACGGTACCTCGGAGAATGCGATAAAAACACAGATCTGGATTGCAATTTCCATCTATGTTCTGGTAGCTATTATCAAGAAGGATCTGAAACTGGACCAAAGTCTCTACACAATTTTACAGGTTTTGAGCGTCACGCTTTTTGAAAAAGAACCGATTTTACAAGTACTTACGAACAATGATTACATAAACCCAACCACTATCCCTTCTAACCAGCTGAATTTATTCGAGTAACGTTGGGACAGTAGTGATATACTGAGAAAATCTTGGGAAGGAAATTTCGAAGGTCTCCTTCCTGTAGTCGAGTAAACCAATTGCGAACAAGGTGTTGTATGTTTCTTTTCGTAGTCAGTAGCGTTTCGCTTAAACGACTGGTTTTGAAGTTTCAGTGTGATTTTACCAGTCCAAATTAATGCATTTAGGCATTTACGCACCCACGCGATTTCGGGTAATAGGAGAAAAACCAAGACCTTGAAGGTATATAGGGAATTCTGTCTGCAGGGCTTCATGACACCGATTAACTAGAAACTGCACATCGTCCGAAACCTTTTCAACAGCCCTTATTGAGATATTTTGTAGGGCAGCTTTAGGACGATCACAGTTGTGAATGCAGTCGTGCCGTCTCTTGAATACCGTTTTAAATCTATCTGAAAGCTTATCCATAGCCTCTTTTCGGGCTTTTCCCTTTTGGGAGAGATTAAGTTTACGATAAGCTGTAGCTGTAATGCCAAACATTCGTTGCTTCGCATCTCGGTGTGTAATCCAAGCTTCCAGCGTGTCTGCAACTAAGATCTTATTGCTTCTCCTAAAGAAATGATTGAATAGTTGCTTTATCTTTTCAAGTGATAGCACGTTCTCGTCTTCCATAAGCTCGCGCGCGGCCATCCTCCATCTCCACCCGCCATTTGCTTGGCGAAGTATCGCAGTAACTGGAACCTTCAGCTTGTTCAACCTGTCGGGCATGTCAACACTTGGCTCCATTTCCTTCGCTCGGATAGACCGAGAAACCAAATCCGCATACGCGTCTGAAAAATATGCGTCACATGCCCCCACAAACATCATCCAGGAAGCACGAAGAATGTCATCCTGAAGTACGCTTGACGGTTGCATTTGAGCATGCTGAATAAGGGCAACTGCCCTACTCACATCGTCGTTAAAGTACAAGATCGCTGTATCAAGCATCTATGATTCTCCCTAAAGTGTGGGAATTAAGGGCACATAACACATAATTTTCTTGACCGTGGCACGAAATTAAATGTTATGCGGCATCTCGACCAATTTTGATGAAACGAGCCCAATGCTTCATGTCTTAGGTGCCCCCAAAACTTTGCGTCGTTTCTGCTTTCTGTATTTTAAACGACGGTTATCGAATGCTGGCAGTGTTCCTTCGAGGATATCCACCACAGCATGGTTGATGCGAGGGTCTTCGATAGCACCGGAAAAGAAATCGAATTCTTGCTTGCCGTCCTTCTTGTCGATCGAGACGTGGATGATTTGCTCCGCATCAGCAACAACGGCGAGATTTGGATTGTGAGTTACAAGAATGATCTGGCGTCGTTTCTTCGCCTGCTTTATGAAAGTGACGAGGATTTCGTAAACGCTCTTGTTATCGAGATTGTCTTCTGGCTGATCAATCACCAGCGGGATATCCTTTCGGTCGAGCATGAGGTAGAAGACCAGCAACAAGCCCCCACGTTCCCCCGGTGAGAGTTCGCTCAGGTCCTTCTGATCGACTTTCAGGTCATACTTTGTGTCCAGATAGTCAAA
>JAFCZU010000225.1 GCA_019314185.1 Deltaproteobacteria bacterium
GCGCCTCTGGTTCCAAACTTTAAAAGAAGATTTCCCTCTCTGTTATAAACACAAATCGAACCATCGATGACGCTTAGCGCATAAATACGACCCTGTGCGTCAACCTTCACATCCATGAGGCCATGGCTTCCTTTGACAGGAATTTGTCTCTCAAATCGCAAATTTGAATCAAAGACAATGATCCGCTGATTAGCTTTATCCACAATATACAAACGATCTTCTGAATCAACAGCCATATTGCCAGGATAAAACGGATTAGCCCAGGAAACAGCAGAAAGATCGATCGGTTTAACAGATTTTTTCCCGATATCGATAGCCAGGATTTGTCCCTTTGCGGGTTCAGCCACAAAAAATCTACCCTTGCTGTCTTTGACTATGCTTGTCGGCGATGTCAGTTTCCCTCCGCCGGTAAATTCCGAGATATATTTAAAGTCATTATCAAACGCAAGAATCCTGCCATTTGTTGTATCTGTGAAATATAACCGGTTCTTGTTTTCGTCAAAAAAGAAACCGCCAAGCAGGCCAAAACTGCCTGTCTCACTGTTTCCGGTGATTGATATCAAGTGTTTAACCGATCCTTTTGACGCACAAAGTGCAGTTGCAGGCAGAATTAAAGACAGGATTAAAACCGGAATAGCAAAATTGATCTTTTTAGACATAATTACCCCGAAAAAATTAATCACGAAAACACGAAAGTTCGAAAACACGAAATTTACACTAAAAAGATAAAGCAATTATTGTGCCAAGAAAAAACTAAGTCAGAGCACTATAACTTAAAAATGCCAGTCCGCCAAAAAGCTCTTACTCTCCACGCTCTCTGCTCTCCGACTTCCGACTTCCGACCTCTGACTTCCGCTCTAGTACCCCTTATGACATTGAACACACAACTGCTTTTTTCGATCAAATCTCAAGGCAAAACCATAAGGGCTTCCCATCAGGCTATGACAAGTACCGCAGCTAATCTCACCCTTGGTCCTTGGATCAATAGTGCCTTTCCCAACAGGATGGGTAAACGTAGCGTGTCTTTTGTGGCAAGTAACACACGCGGAAATTTCATCAGTCCTGTACAATAACTCAAAGTTAGATCCGTGGGGACGATGGCACTCGGTGCATTTTCCTTCCATAACCAGGGGGTGCTTGTGTTTGTTGTTTTTGTCTTTTAAGCGCTCTTTTGTATCTTGGTGACAGTCAGTGCATATTTTTTTCTCTTTTGCCTTTTTCAAGTAAGCCTCATCCGAAGCATGCGGATTGTGGCAGTTTGTGCAAAAGACACCTTCTCCTACATGGGTGTTGATCTTCCTGAAATCCTCCTTAACCGCTGGATGGCATGTAATGCAAATCGATATTCCCTTGCTTTTTGTGCTCAGAGGATCTGCTGAACCGGCAGAATTGTGACATTGAGTGCATTTTCTATCTGAAAACGGCTTGTGTGAATTTTCCTTGATCAGCTTGCCGCGATTTGATCCGTGAGGATTGTGACAGGAAATACAATTGGTACCTTGCACAGGATAATTAAGATGAGCTTTTTTTGCTTTTTTGTTGTTAATCGAATGACATTTGACGCATAGCTGTTCAGGACTTTTTTTAAGCAGCTCCTCATAATCGGACGTATGATGGCTGTGACAACTTAAACAATTGCCTTTCCTGACAGGATCATGTTTGTTCTTTTTTGAAAACATCTCTTTGCCGGCATGGCAGCCAAAGCAGACTTGTTCTCCTTTTGCCTTTAATAATCCGGGGTTTTTTGACGAATGAGGGTTATGACACTTCAGACACGCTCCTTCTTCAAAAGGAGGATGGCTGTACTTTTTATCAAAGCTCCCTTTTTTGCCTTTATGGCAGCTTTTGCACAATGCGCTGATCTCATCTTTTATTAGATGTTCGTAATTTGATGTATGGGGATTGTGACAGCTTGAACATTGATATTTTTTAAAGGGCTCGTGCTTTCCCTTTTGAGCCATCTCCTGTTTAATCCCGGGATGACATTCCACGCATTTTTTAAAACCAACATCCATGCCTTTTGCATCAGTCACAGGAGCAACTATCATGGACAACAGGAATACCACGAAAAATATCAAACAAAACAAGGATATACTATTTTTCACTTTAGACATTTTAGCTCACTTAAAATAGGCAGAATACCTTCAACTTTAGGCACTTTAATATACTTTAGGCACTTTAGCTCACTTAACTTAATGACATTTTTTACAGTTACCGTCCTTAAACGGAGTATGCATTATTTTATGTATCAAAGCTTCGTTTTCAGAGCTGTGCGTTTCATGACAGCCTGTACAATTCGTGCCGGCGACAGGAATTGCGCTGTGAGCATCTAACATAGCCGGATCATTGAGACTGTGACAACCCTTGCAAAGGCTATCCCCTTTGCCTGCAAGCAAGTTTTCAATGTCTGAATAGTGAGGCACATGGCACTTCAAACACATCTCTTCCTTTGCGGGAGTGTGCTGAACTTTGTCCTTTTCAATATGAAGCGCCAGGTCAGAATGGCATGACAGACAGAGTCTCCCCGCAGGTCTATTTAGTCGCCCTTTTATTTTACTCCCGTGGGGATTATGACAATATGTACATTCTCCCTCTTTGATCGGCATATGGGTATATTTGCTTTTTTGGGAAAAAGCTTGAATGTTTCCGTGACACCTATAACAATTATCCGCTCCTATTTTAATCAACTGAAAATCGTTGTCGCTGGCATGCTCATCGTGGCATGTAAGACATCTGCCCTTTGCAAAAGATTCATGAACACTTCCCCCCTTCACTTCATCAAGCATCCCCTGATGGCAATTAAAGCAGAGTTTGTTTTTTTTCTGAATCAAAAGCTTTTCATTGCTTGCAGAGTGTGGACTATGGCAAACAACACATTGTCCGATTCTGATCGGAGTGTGAACATTAACGCGGTCAAAGAGCATCTTTTCTTTTTGATGGCAGCTATAACACTGCTCAACTTCGGAGTGTTTGAGTTCAAACTTGTTATCTGATGCATGGGGTTCGTGACAGACAACGCAATCCCCTTTTTTAACAGGGCTGTGAACATTTGACTGCGTAAAATCGTCTCTTTTGTGACACTGGTAGCAAAGCTTTTTGCCGGCCTCTTTTAATCCATAATCGTTATTTGATGCATGGGGATTATGACAGGATGTACAGTTATTCTCTCCTGCCGGTTTATGAACATGCTGTTTCTTAATTATTTTTTCTCTTTCTTTATGGCACGAATAGCAAAGCTTGCCATCAGGTAGAAGCGTTACATATTTGTTGTCAGTAGCATGTGGACTGTGGCATGACAGGCAATTTCCATCCTGAACCGGTGAATGGATATGAGCTTTCTTAAAATCCGCCTTGTCTTTTGCATGGCAACCATAGCAGAGCTTTGCTCCCTTCTCTCTGGGTTCTAAAGCCTGCTCTGATTCAGGCGGGTTATGGCATGCGCCGCACTCCTTTTTATCAAGGGGTCCATGAACAAATTCGCGCAGCAACTTGGAGTTTGAAGAAGAATGTGATGTATGACACGACGCACAATTGCTATTGCCCACTTTATAGCCCGAGTGGCCTTTGACAAAGCTGGAACTTTTGAAATTATGACATTTGGCGCATACATTGTTCTTTGTGTTAAAGAGTTGTTCTTCATAATCAGAGCCATGGGCATCATGGCATGTCAGGCAGCCTTTGTCGGATAATGGAGCATGCTGTGTTTTTCTCGTGTAGGAGTCTTTTGAATGGCAAACAAAACAGAGATCATTCCCCTTGCCTTTTAACAGATTTTTATTTTCTGACGAATGTGGACTATGACAACTTATACAGTTTTTTTCTTTTACAGGAGCATGAACATGCTTTTTGTCAAGCACGCTTTTCATCTCTTTATGACAAGTTAAGCACAGCTCCTTTTCGCTCACCTTTAAGTAAACGCCCCCGATTACCCCGTGTGGCCTGTGACACAATTCACACTTATTGTCTTTTACAGGCTTATGAACAACCCCTGCCTTCTTAAACTCATCAACCTTTTTTTGATGGCACTCAACACATTTTTTTCTTACAAGCTGCCCTGGCGCTTTTCTCTTGCAGGAAACAGTCCCCACAATGATAATTATAATCAATAACAGCAATATAGTGGCTGATTTTATGAGTTTCATTGAGCTAACCTATTCACCTTTTTACCACAAAGACACGAAAAAACTATCCTTACTATGCCATCACATTGAAAAATACAAAAAAATATAGTTTTACCTTGCGGCCTCTGCGTCTTCGCTGTGAACTGTTATCCGGTATTTTTCTTCTATCTGCCGCAAAACTTTTTTGTTAATCTTTATTCTGGATCCTTTGCGCAATTTTGCCAAATACTTGGAAAGCACTTTGTCGAAGTTGTTTTGCCCTACTATTTTTCTTAACGTATTAACAAGTCTGGAGAACTCTATGTACCCTCCCCCTCTCTTGCCCTTTAATTTAATAATCTTGTATTGTCTGTTATCAGCGATTACCTCGCTGATCTCACCTGGTTTCAGCCGATTTAACTCCTTCCTGATTGCAGGAGAAAAGGAATTAGCATTAACCCATACAACCCTTTGTCTTGGCTTCCATCTTTCCGACACCAGAGGTCCTAAAAACTCAAAACTCGCGCCCTGCTTTAATTCTTTAAGAGCGTTATCAGCATCTTTACGAGTGTTAAAGATCATCTCTCTAAACCAGACTTCATAATCCTTCTTGAAATTATTTATATGCTCTTTATAATATTGTGTCAACTCATTTTCTGTTGGAATTACCAGTGGATAAATCAGCTTTGCCTTAAATTCATTGATAAGAATCAGCTCTTTACGTTTTTTAATCATATCCATAAATACAGGCTCGTTAACATAATTGCGATTTAATGCCTCCTGCTCGATCAATTTGAATGCGATCAGATTGTTTAAAATTTTCTCTTTTAACTCTAATTGCATTTTTTCCGGATATTCATTGTTTTTTGACAAAGGACGCTTCATGTGCTGTTTTTGAGCCGATTGTTTCATATCATGAAGAAAATTATCCAGAGGAATCATATCACCATTTACACTTGCCACCACCGACTTTCCCCCTGTATAATTCTTTTCCGGATCAAGCAGCTCAATCAGGTCACTGTCAATCCATATATCCGCCTGTTTTCTTAGATCGGAAATAAAGTTATCAGACAGCTCTTTTTCTTGTTCCTTCCTGATGTTTTTTCTGATTCGCGCCTCTACCTTTTTAAACATTCCTTCAGGAGCCGGCTTATCTTTCTCATAGCGCTCTTTGAAATAGTCCAAAATATCCTGATCGCTGATGTTGATTTTATCAAGAACCACTTCTTTTCTTAGCCTGATTATAGACTGGGTAATCACGAAAGATTCAATGCTTTTTATAAAATCAGCAGACTTGTCAAGTTCCACCATGTACGCATCCTGAATTATGAGCCGCTCATCAATCATCTGTTCAACAATATTCAGAATTTTGATGCTGCCGGCGCCCTCTTCAGGCCGGATTTGCGGTTTATTCCTGTGAATAGCCTTAATCCTCTCCTGAAGAGAGACTTCATAAATAATGTCACCATTGACTTCCGCTATAACGGCCGTATCTACTGCCGCACAACATGGTATATATATATCTGTGGCTGCAAGCCAAAAAAGTGTCATCAAAATAAATACTGATAATTTTCTCATCATAAGAACTGATAATTTTCTCATCATAAGATTACAAGAAGTGCCTAAAGTATGTTAAAGTATGTTAAAGTGCCTAAAGTTGTGGTACGCTTTCGGCGTGCTAATTGATAACCCAAAGGCTATAAGAGTTTGCCTCCCTTGTACATTGATGGCTTAAGGAACCCATATAAAATGACAGAATACCTTAACTTTAGGCATTTTAGGCACTTTAGCTCACTTTAGGCACTTCCCTTACGGTATTGTCTCGATCATCTCCAAAACCATTTTCCCCGTCAATTCACCCACCGACCTGACCTTGCCGAAATCAAGAACCGTTATGTAGTCATCGCCGGTTCTTCTGTGTTGCGCCATCTAGAAACCACAGGAACAACGCTCCTTTTCTTTTTCTCTATCCCTATAAATTCTTCTATCCGACCTATAACAACTGCATCCACCCCCAATCTTTTTCCCGCAAGCTTGATAGTATTGAGATCAACGCCGCTCCTCACAATAATTCGCTCACTAACAAGAAAGCTCTTTATGTTTCCCGAAAATTCCACCTTAAATTTTCTCGTTTTAATCAGGTTTGCGACAAATGCCTGTGTTACAATTTTGCTTGCTCCGGAAATCTTTGTATTGTTGTAAAAAGAAAAAACCGCAACCTTTTTAACTGCCGGCTGATCATGATTTTTTCTGACATAGGTGTACGGAGTACCTGATGAAGAACAACCGAGAATAAATCCCGAAATGAGGAGCAAAAAAACAAACCTTCCTACCCGCCCAGGCATTGAGACCTTTGAAGGATTTTGTTTGCGCTCTCTGTGTGTCCTATGATAAAAACCGACTTTTTGCAAATCCATCAACTCAAAAATCCTCAACCCATTCATCCTTTTTTTTCTCAGACTCAACCTCTGTTACTTCGACTTTAAGTGGTTTTAAGGGTTGTTTTTCTATTTGCAGCCTGTTTCCCGCTATATCTCTTACTTCAAGCGAATAGGTGAACATATTCTCTTGTTCCGGGCTCATACCTTTTTTTGATTTTTTTTTTATCGGGCAGACAATGGTTGCCGGAATATTCCCATTACCATCAAATCTTCCTGCTTCAGCGCCCGTTCTATCGTAAACAATGATTTCCCAATCAACTATTTCGCTTATATCTTTAATTTCCAGCAGCAGAGTAAGACTTTCTTCATTTCCCCCGGCAAGAGCAACAGCTATTTCGGGCGGAGTTTTGTCAACCACGATCTTCTTCTTTACTGTAGATGTTCTGTTGCCCGCCTTATCTTCCACAGACACGCTACAAAAATATGTTCCATCTTTAACAGTACTGTATTGATTATTTTCACCCCGCCAGATAAAACCTGCAGGCAGCACGCCAAAACCGTCTTCAGATCTCACGATGTTGCCGGCTTTATCTGTAATCTCAACTCGCCAGCTTTTTAGTGTGACCGCTTTCAGGAGTTCAGGAAAAAATTGAATATAGTCATTGATGCCGTCATTGTTGGGAGACACAAGCCTTTTCTGAAACGAAAGAGCAACTTGGGGCGGAATATTGTAAACAGTCAAGCTGGCCATAGAATCTACGTTAAAAAGCCTGTTCTGCGAATCCGACACGTAAATCTTCAGAGGATAAACTCCATCAATAACTGGAGCTGAAATAGTTCCAATATACCATCTTCTGTCATCGGTTTTAAGGTTAATCTCATTATCAAAGACAAATGCCTTGATATCCAACAGCCTTCCGGTAATCTCTCTGACCTCTATTGATAAACGTGTCGTCTCGCCGCCTCTTAAGACATCAGGAGAAAAACCTGCATATATAATCTCAACAGGAGTTACGGATGAGCCGACAGAATTGACAGTAAAAGGTAAGCTGCTTAAGAGTTCCTCCACTGTAATTTCTACTAACTTCTTCAAAGAAGTTATCCTGCCCAGACCGAGAAATGTAACAAAGTCGTCCCCTGTGCGTGAAATAGAGTTGGCCCAGATAACAGAACCATCAAAACAACTTATCATCTGAGCATTTATGGTTATCTGTGGGTTTTCACCATCTTCAAAGAATTCAACTGATCCTAACAACAAGACATCCGTCCCTAAAACAGCGCCCATTTCTCTGATAACAGGCCTGTCTAAGAATTCCGTTCCGCGGATTCTTCTTTTGACAAGAAACTTTTCCAGAATGTCCTGAGAAACAACCTTAAATTCATTCTTTATGAGAAAATCCGATATAAGACACGTTATATCAATAGAAATATCTCCGGCGGTAACTGTGCCAAAAGGGATCACTGCTGCTCTCTTTATTTGTACCACATCCTCGGCCCCCAAAATGCGAGCCGGAAATCCAGAGAACAAAAAGATTAAAATAGCCGCTACGATAAATAAATGTTTTTTCACTCAATCACTCAATCCAATATCCGATCTCCAATCGTAATTAATTTTGAACCGCAGAATTCGATATTCAAATAGCTTTAATTCCCTAATCCTCTGATATCTGACCTCTGACCTCAGCCCCTACTCCGACTTCTGACCTCCGACTTCTGACCTCCGACTTCTGACCTCCGACTTCTGACTTCTGACCTCCGACCTCCGACCTCCGACCTCTCTATCCTCCAAACAGAGTATCAAACATATCCTCTACCAACTCCCGGCAAAGATCACCGGAACTCTTTTTACCGATGCCGAAAAGCCGATCCAGAATAGTTTATCAGCTTTAAAGAAACAGAAACTTCCGGGTAAGAGCTGCTCCCTGCCCGTGATATACCATATTCTTCAACCGCCCCTACAATAAAGGCTTGGACGTTCAGCCGTTTTCCGGCCCTTTCAGCAACACTTTTGCTGATGACACCTTCTTTTTTCTTAGCCCCTTCTTCCCTTAGTACCTTATCTACCTCTCCAAATTCAACGACATCAAACACACCCCGCCTCAACACCTCTGCAGCCACAACGTTCATTACCTTGCCTTCTGCTTCCTTTTCCTTGGTCAGGTTTTTCAGAGGCACAATAGCTACTGTCTTAATATATGTAAGATCCGCCGTAGGGTGTATATAGCTCATAGG